>NZ_JBLVPS010000006.1:0-209331 GCF_048286515.1 Flavobacterium rhamnosi
TAACCCAAAAAGAATCAGGTACCAAAAAGCCGAACCACCCTTGTAAAATGAAAATTTATTCATAATATTGGTATAGTTAAATGAAACGTTAGTTTTGTTAGCGATGGTCCTCTATTCTAGCTTGCAGGCGGGTTAGAGGGCCTTTTTTTATTTGTTTTTTATTTTGTCATAGGCGAGCGGTTTTTTGGGTTAATTTATGGTTGTTAGGATAATTAAATACCCTGCACCTTTTAACAAATTCAAATTAAATTAACTAGGTGTTCAAAGACCTTTCGGTGCAGGTGTTTATAATTATGAATACTTAGATAATCATAGGCGGTTTTTTTTAGTTTTCAGGCATTGTTTTTAGTTGGAATTAGGCATAAGTGTTTACTGCCGAATTAAGAAAGTGCTTTTTTCTGACGGTGATTTTGCGGTTTACTAGTTGAAACCACTGGTAACGCTGAGCGTGTGGCTGTTTTTAAGTGTGTCTTTTTATTTTACTCATAGGCATGCGGGTTTTAGCGGGTTAAACTGCTGCGAGACTATGAAAAATGAAGAAAGAGACGCTAAGAATATAAGGCAGTTAATGACCAAGAGAATAAAAAATGGCGCAGAACTCAGCTTATATCGTTTTTCAAGGTACTGGTATACCCTACGCACGAATAAGTGAGCCCACGCCATGGGACGTGAGCATCTTACTTATCATCTCGAGCGTTTAAAAATTACCAGTTTTTGAAAACGAGATTCTAAGCGAATGCTTCAAATATTTTATATGAAGAATCGCAAAAATAATACTAATTCTAATAGAATGAGGGTATAAAGATAAAAAATAAAATGACAAATACGTCATTGTGTGAAAATATTTTTCTGATTCAATTTGAAATACCATGGAACAGATAAAAAATGAAAGATTATTAAGTGCAGTAAAGGTAGTTTTAAAAGAACTTCGTGCTAAAATTGGTTTGACTCAAGAGCAAGTAGCAAACAATATAAAAGCGAATAGAGATTTGTCAATTCATATTGGTCGTAATGAAACCGGAAATCAGAATATGACTGTTAGTACTCTTTATGAATTGTGTGAGTATTATAAAGTGCCAATATCTGAGTTTTTCAAACGAGTTGAAGAAGTTGACAAAGGATTAAAAATAAAAGATATAAATAAGTAAGATGCTGAGAGGCATCTTTTTTGTTTTGTAGAGATACCGAATACTTATCAATACGGAATTAAAGCTTATCCAAAATGGAATTTTTGATTTAATGCCGAAACACAATTATTTTAAAAATACTGATTATTCCTTCTGCGTGAATAAACTAGTCCTTCATTTTATCATTAGCAAATCTTTTTACTTCTACAGTGCCTTTCTCAGTTTTTTACATACTTAAACAATAATGCCACTATTATGGCAAAGTCCCAACAAATGGGGTGAATTTAAATTGGGTCTGATATTTTCTCGTTTAAAATAATCTATGCATTCCTTAAATAATGCTATTACTTCATCAGTATTTTATATAGGCAATACTATAATGTCACTTTAGGTTAAATACCTGTCAGTTTTGGAAATAAATTAATTGTAATTAGAAATTGTCTAATGCATAATTATGCTTTTTCTGAGCATAAAATACAATTCCCTTTGTAAGATAAACGGAACCGATTAAAACATTATTCCTTGATTTTTTTAGTGTAGATAATACTGTCTGCATAGACCAGTTTTAAATTTTCGCACTGACTTTTCCTAAATCAACAGCGCACTCAAACTTGGTTCCCTAAGCAAAGAAACAGTAAAAATCGATACTTTTTTATCATTGGTAAAATAGGAAATAGGACTATTTTCTCTACAAAATCCTCTTTTAACGCAGCGAAAAGCCTCCGAAAACTGTCTTGGAATTTTTTTTCAATAAACAAGACAGAATGAATCGTAAGTAATTTATAATGAAGTGTTTGGTTAAAATAATGATGTATGGATTTCCATGAATAATGGTATGGATTTCCACGAAATCCATACCTAATGTGTTGCGAGATAGAAATTTGAATTCTAGTTTTACCCTTGAATTCAAAAACAAAAATATTAACCATCGTGCCAAATTAAAGTTTTGCTTACCCGGGTAAAATGGACTGACTGAAAAAGTACTTAATGGCATTTAACACATTTTTAATCATGAAAAATATTTTCTTTTTATCGAGTTTGCTGGGGGTACAACAAAAAGTTGTACTTGTGGAGCTTTACAGGCTATCGTTTCTTTGCCCTTTGACGAGAAAAATCTGGATTTTGGATACGTCCAATTATCCCTGATGAAAGAATTAATGTAGAACAATAAAAAATGAAGAGCGTATGTTTACAAACATTTCATGGGGCAATTATACAACTGTAGTTGTCCTGGTATTACTAAGTTGGTATTTGTTTATTGGGTTGCGATTTTACTTTGTAGAACTTAAAGACATCCTAACAGGAAAGCAGAAGTTTCTATTCCGTAGTATTGGCAATAAAGGGAATCCAGAAATCCCATCTAATTTAGATTATCAGGAATCTCCTGATATCATTTCATCTCAATCTTATGTAGAAGAATCCGATCAGACCTTTCAGGAGATTGAGATTCTGCTAAAAAAAATGAGAAATGTTGTCGCAGATGCGGCGCAAGGAAAACTTCTTAAACAGGAATTTATGGATGAAGTCGGACAAGTTCTAAAGGAATATCCATCCATAAAAAATTCTTCTTTTCGCTCCTCAATCAGCGAGGTGATTGTCTCTGAATGTGACAAACTCGAATCAATCCATTTAACCGAAGAGGAAGCGGAAGCTTTGTGGGATGAAAAAAACTAATACAACATAGCGGAGGAGGTACGCCCCGTTTCCTCATGCTGTCTGCTTTTATGGCATAGGAAAGAGAATTGAGACAGTGGTGAAACCTCCGCTTTTTTTATCTAATTATTTGAATTTTAAAATAGGTGTTATGAGAAAATGTATCTGGAATTGTAGAAAATTAACCCAACCAAAACTGGGTATTGCCATTGCCATTGTGGTAATGGTGGGCTTTAATTATCAAGTCTTTGCCCAAGACGGGCTTGCCGGAATTAATGAGGCCAATCAACTAGTGCGAAGCTACTTTGATGCAGGGACTGAACTAATGTATGCCGTTGGCGCCATATTGGGATTGATAGGTGCGGTCAAGGTGTATCAAAAGTGGAATGCGGGTGACCCTGATACTGGTAAAGTTGCTGCCGCCTGGTTTGGAAGTTGTGTTTTTCTGGTTGTTGTGGCAACTGTGATTCAATCCTTCTTTGGTATTTAAGTGTTCGGAAGGAAAAAAAACAGAATTGTTGCTTAAGAAGCGATTAGCTGCTCGATTGAAAAAACTTTTTTAGCAGCTTTAGAAGAATGAACCTTTAAAAATAGTGTAATGAACAACAGTGTGTATCAAATCAACAAAGGAATTAATCAAAGTATTGAATTTAAGGGCCTTAAGGCGCAATATATTTGGTATTTGGGTGGTGGCATTGTATTGCTTATGATTCTTTTTTCTGTGATGTACATCATTGGTTTGCCGTCACTTGTCTGCGTCGGCATCATCGGTGTTTCAGGAACACTATTGGTTGTGAAAGTTTATAGGATGAGTCATAAATATGGCGAGCATGGTATGATGAAAGCCTTAGCTAAAAGACAGATTCCTAAGGCCGTTAGAACGCAAAGCAGGAAGATTTTCAAAATGGAAAAATAGTATTTGTTAAAAATTATGAACAAGTAAATAGACTTAAAGATGGAAAAAAGAATGGACGATATTTTACCGATTATGGATGTGGAGCACGATTGTATCCTGTCTAAACAGGGTGATGTAACGGTAGTATTTAAGGCGGAACTACCGGAGATCTTTACTTTGTCAGACCAGGAGTATGAAGCATTCCACCAGACGTGGCTTAAGGCTATAAAATTACTTCCAAAGTTTAGCGTGTTCCACAAACAAGACTGGTTTATTGATAGCAAGTTTCAGGCTGACTTTACCAGTGAGGACACTAGTTTTCTTACGCGCAGCAGTGAGCGCTTTTTTAATGAGCGTCCTTTTCTGGATCATTCCTGCTATATTTTGCTGACCAAAAAACCAGCGGGCAGGAAAACATCCAGTTCCCTATTTTCTAATTTGCTCAAGAATTCAATAGTTCCCGAAGAAACATTAAAGGCTCAACTGCGTCAGGAATTTATAGACAGTACCGGGCAGTTCAAGCGAATATTGGAAGACAGTGGTTTTGTAAAATTAACCCGTCTGGGTAATGATGAGCTCAGAAGTCATAGCAGAAAGATTGGAATTATAGAGCGGTATTGTTCACTCTCTGAAAAAGAAGACTCTTTTATTTTCAAAGATATCGCTTTCAATGACGGTTTGCAGGTAGGGGATAAGCATTGTCAAATTTATACACTGGGTGATGCAGCTGACCTGCCTGCGCTTTGCGGTTCCAGAATCAACTATGACCGATACTCCACCGACAAGACCAAATTCAGTATAGGCTTTGCATCCACACTAGGACAGCTTCTTTCCTGTAGTCATATTTACAACCAGTATATCTTCATAGAGGATGCGCAAAAAACGTTACAAAAGCTAGAAAATAAAAGATTGAGATTGCAGTCCTTATCTGCCTATAGCAGAGAGAACCTAATTGCGCGCGATGCTACCAATGATTTCCTGAATGAAGCGATCAGTCAGCAACGACTGCCCGTAAAGGCCCATTTTAATGTATTGGCGTGGACAGAAGATACCGAAGAACTAAAAAATATAAAAAATAAAGTTTCTTCAGCACTGGCGCAAATGGATGCGGCTGCCAAGCAGGAAACCGTTGGAGCTGCCCAAATTTATTGGGCAGGCATTCCCGGCAATGCCGCCGACTTTCCCATGAATGACACCTTTGATACGTTCGCGGAACAAGCGGTCTGCTTCCTGAATATGGAAACGGGATACCGTTCGTCACTAAGTCCCATTGGAATACGTCTGGGCGACCGCCTGACGGGCAAACCGGTACATGTGGATATCAGCGATGAGCCGATACAAATGGGAATATGTACCAATCGGAACAAATTTATACTCGGACCTTCGGGAAGCGGAAAATCCTTTTTTACCAACCATATGGTCAGAAGCTATTATGAACAAGGAACCCATATTGTACTGGTAGATGTTGGACATAGTTACAAAGGCTTGTGTGATATGGTGGGCGGTTACTATTTTACCTATGATGAAAAGAATCCTATCCGGTTCAATCCTTTTTATATCAGTGAAGGGGACAGTCTGGATACAGAAAAAAAGGAAAGTATAAAAACCTTACTGCTGGCCCTTTGGAAAAAAGATACTGAAACCTTTAACCGAAGTGAGTATGTGGCTTTGTCCAACGCACTTCAGTTATACTATGAAAAGCTCGAAGCAAACAAAGAGCTGTTTCCATGTTTTGACAGTTTTTATGATTTTCTGAAAGGTGATTTTGTCAAGGTGTTAGAAGGAGATAAGGTAAAGGAAAAGGATTTTGATATCAATAATTTTATGTATGTATTACGTCCCTATTATAAGGGCGGAGAATTTGACTATCTGCTTAATGCCACGGAAAATCTTGAATTATTAAGTGAACGCTTTATTGTGTTTGAGTTGGATAATATCAAAGACCATCCGATACTTTTTCCGGTGGTGACGATCATCATTATGGAGGTCTTCATCAGTAAGATGCGCAAGCTTAAAGGGGTTCGTAAAATGATCTTAATTGAGGAAGCCTGGAAAGCAATTGCTAAGGAAGGTATGGCAGAATATATAAAATATTTATTCAAGACGGTAAGAAAGTTTTACGGAGAGGCAATAGTGGTTACACAAGAAGTAGAGGATATTATTTCATCTCCTGTGGTCAAACAAGCCATCATCAATAATAGCGATTGCAAGATCCTTCTGGACCAGAGTAAATACCAAAATAAATTCGATCAGATTCAGGAACTGTTGGGGCTGACGGAAAAAGAAAAAGCATTGGTGCTTTCGGTCAATAAAGCCAATGACCCTGATAAAAAATACAAGGAAGTATTTATCTCCCTGGGAGGAATGCTCTCTAAAGTGTATCGTACCGAAGTATCCCTTGAGGAATATTTGGCCTACACCACAGAAGAAACAGAAAAAGTAAAAGTACAGGCCTATGCTAAGAAATTTAATGGCGATATCAAAAAAGGAATAGCGGCACTGGCTAATGATTTGCGTGCACAAGCTTGAGGAAAAAAACATAACACTTTAAAATAAATACGAAATGGAAACTAAAATAAAGAATTATGAAAGCAAAGAAAAAAATGATAGTCTGCTTGCTGTGTCTTTTGCTGCTAAGCACTCCGGCAAGACCGGCAGCAACAGTTGCTGTTTTCCCAATACTAGAATTAATTAGGGAAGCCGTGAAGCAAGTCATAATAGCAATTGATCTTCGGATCCAAAGACTGCAAAACAGAACGATATGGTTGCAGAATGCTCAAAAGAAATTAGAAAATATACTCTCCAAATTAAAACTGGATGAGATATCGGAATGGACACAAAAACAAAAAGACTTATACAAAAATTACTATGATGAACTGATGAGAGTTAAATCCATTATTACCTATTACCAGCGCATCAGGGATATCACCCAAAAGCAGGTGCGGCTTGTGAAGGATTACGAAAAGGCCTGGAAGCTGTTTCGGCAGGACGATCATTTTAGTAAGGAAGAATTAGGCTATATGCAAAAAGTATACTCCGGTATATTGAATGAAAGTATAAAGAATATCGACCAGATCTTTTTAGTTCTGGATTCTTTTACCATACAGATGAGCGATGCCAAAAGGCTTGAAATCATCAATGCCGCAGCGGACAGGATTGATGATAACTATAATGACCTTTCGCTGTTCAACAGGCAGAACATACTATTAAGCCTTCAAAGAGCGAAAACGAAAAACGATGTGAATGCAGTAAAAAAATTCTACGGAATTCCCAATTAAAAACGTAAAGTCATGAAAAAAATAGTGCTATTGCTGCTGTTTGCAGGATTTTTAAATGGAAACATTTACGCACAGGAAAAACAAAGAGAAGCCCTCCTGAAACAAATTGCAGCGTTTAAAATGTATATCGAATACGCTCAAAAAGGATATTCGATCGCTCAAAAAGGCCTCAGAACAATAGGTGATTTCAAACGAGGGGAATTTAATCTTCATACCGATTATTTCAATTCGTTAAAAAGGATTAATCCGAAAATAAAAAACTATAGCAGAGTAGCTGAAATTATAGTTCTTCAGGTAAAAATCTTGAAAAGTTACAGTCGAATAATAAGACAAGTCCGGAAAGACGATTTATTTCACGGCAATGAGGTAGCCTATATCAAAAGGGTTTTGGAGCGCCTGATTGAAAATTGTGATGGTACTTTAGAGGATCTTATTGTAATAATAACAGCGGGAAAGCTTGAAATGAAAGATGACGAGCGAATAAAGCGAATTGATGCGTTGTATCAAAATATGCTCGAGAGTTATGCTTTTTGCGAGGATTTCAGCAAGCAAACCAGACTGATGTCCTTATCAAGAGGCAAGGAGGTTAGGGATGTTAAAACCAGCCGTGCGTTGCAGGGCTTTACTAATAATTTACCATGAAAAGGCTACTGATTTTAGGAATCATTCTTATGGGAATGTTATTCCCCTGTAACGTTTCAGCGCAATCACAGGAAATGCAGCAGCTACTATTGAATATCGAAAAGCTGGCACAGTTCAAGCAGATTCTTCAGGATATGAAAAAGGGATATGAAATTCTTAATGGAGGATACAATGCCGTTAAAAAGCTATCCCAGGGAAATTTTAATATCCATGAAACATTCCTTGATGCGCTGATGCAGGTAAGCCCTACGGTTCGAAATTACAGAAGGGTTGGTGATATTGTCAAGTACCAGCTGCTTTTGGTAAAAGAGTACAAGACCGCATTTAACCGCTTCAGGAATAGTGGCAATTTCAATGCAGATGAAATTGCCTATCTCGAAAAGGTGTATGCTAAACTGTTTAAGCAGAGTTTACGGAATCTGGATGAGCTGGCCTCCGTCATTTCAGCCAATAAACTGCGAATGACTGATGATGAAAGACTAGCAGCCATTGACAAAGTCTATGCTGATATGCAAGATAAGCTCTTGTTTCTACGAAGCTTTAATAACAATACATCAGTATTGGGAATCCAGCGAGCAAAAGAACGCACTGAGGTACAGGGGATGCGTGGCATCTACAAAGTAAATAACTAAATACATAATGACATGATAAAAAGGAGCAAGGCTGCATTATTTGCAGCCGCAGGGATGGTAGTGCCTATTGCGAGCCATGCGCAGGGTTTGGCGAATGATATGAACAGTCTGCATGGCGTGCTGGATCAGTTATACGACGAGATGATGCCTTTATGCAGTAACCTGTTGGGAGTTGGGCAGGGAATAGCAGGATTTGGAGCTATCTGGTATATTGCCTCGAGGGTTTGGAAGCATATTGCTAACGCAGAACCAATCGATTTTTATCCGCTTTTCCGTCCATTTGTGATTGGATTCTGCATTGTGATTTTTCCTTCGGTACTAGATATGATCAACGGGGTTATGAAGCCTACCGTTACAGCAACCGCTTCGATGGTTGAGGGCTCGAACAAGGCTATTGCAGTATTGCTTCAAAAAAAGGAAGAAGCAATCAAGACTACCGATGCGTGGCAGATGTATGTTGGTGAAGACGGAAGCGGAGACCGGGAGAGATGGTATAAGTACACGCATGATGATGCCAGCCCTTCTGATGAAGGCACCTTTGAAGGAATAGGCAATGATGTGAAGTTCGCTATGGCCAAGGCTTCATTCAATTTTCGCAATTCAGTTAAGGAATGGATGAGTGAAGTATTGATGGTTTTCTTTGAAGCGGCTGCACTTTGTATTGATACCCTTCGCACTTTTCAGCTTGTAGTGCTTTCTATTTTGGGGCCACTGGTTTTTGGTATATCAGTTTTCGATGGTTTTCAACATACACTTACGGTGTGGCTGGCGCGCTACATTAATATCTACCTATGGCTTCCGGTGGCTAATATTTTTGGCAGTATCATCGGAAAGATTCAGGAAAAGATGCTGCAATTGGATATAGGACAGGTCAATGATTATGGAGATACTTTTTTTAGCAGAACCGATATGGCTTATATGGTCTTTATGATTATTGGAATCGTCGGTTATTTCACTGTTCCATCCGTCGCTAATTATATCGTGCATGCAGACGGTGGTGGAGCTTTAGGTCAAAAAGTGACCAGTATTTTCAACAACGCTACAAATTCAACAATAAATACTGCTGCCGGTGGAGGGATGGTCGGGGATGTTATGGGTAATGCTTCAGGACGTATGTCTCAAAGTATGTCCGGATCCGGTAGTTCCGCTCCTTACTTCAAAGACAAGGACAGTTACATGGGCGATAAATTAAAAGGCAATTCTTAACCTCTAAAAAAACGTAATATGTTTAGCAAAATGAAAAATATTGACACGGCCTTTCGGCATGTTCGTGGATTTACAATGTTGGTGGTAGGAGGAAGTATAATAATGAGCTGTTTTGCCCTCTATAAGAGTTTTAGTCTGGTGTCACAAATGCAGGATAAGGTCTATATACTGGCAAATGGTAAAGCACTGGAAGCGTTTGCTTCGGACAGAAAAGACAATATACCGGTTGAGGCAAGGGATCATGTGATGACCTTTCACAAGTTATTCTTTACCCTTGATCCGGATGATAAAGTGATAAAGACGAATGTTAGCAAGGCACTTTACCTCGCCGACGGCAGTGCGAAACGGATTTATGATGATTTAAAAGAGAACGGGTATTATGCCGATATAATTTCAGGAAACATCAGTCAGACGATACAGATAGATAGTGTTACGGTTGACATCAATAAATATCCTTACCATTTCAGATGCTATGCTACTCAAAATATTATCAGAACTACCAGTATGACGCATCGCAGCCTTTTAACAGAAGGAAATCTTCGAAATGTTTCCCGCAGTGACAATAACCCGCATGGCTTTTTAGTCGAGCGATGGAATACTATCGAGAATATGGATTTGAGTACCGAAAACCGAAAATAATAAACCTACTAATATGCTATTTACATTTAAAAGAAACAATAAAAAAGACTCCGATACGCCTGATTGTTTTAAGGGATATCTATGGCGAAAATTAGATGAAGCCAGTCTTCGGCTGCGATTCAAATGCGCGCTATGGCTGGAGCGCAAAACAGCGCATTTGTCACGTAAAAATTGGATGTTGATTCTAATAAGTTTCACCTTGTTTACAAGCGGTTACTGTATATACCTGATTGTTGCAGGTTTTTCGCAAACCACAACCGATTCGATAACTATAACACCGATTGCAAAATCAACAAATGCGATGCAAAAAGGAAAACAAATGATCGACAGCAACCTTTCTATAAGTAAAATCGAATTGGAGAGAATTGTTCACTTTCGCAGGTACATCGATAGTTTGGATCGCAGCCCGACAGGCAAAAAAATGCGAGACAGTATCATGCAATACCATCCCGGATTGCTGGACAGTCTTTCAATAGTAGAAAATCAGTATCACTCACAATTTAAAAATTAAAGTCATGGAACAAAGAAAGAAATCACCAAAAATGCTAAAGCAACGCAAGCTATTTTTAGTAATGCCAGTACTGGTACTGCCATTTATCACTATTCTGTTTTGGGCATTGGGCGGCGGGAAAATGGATGCTGCTAATGCTACGTTAGTTGAAAAAGAAGGATTTAATATAAAGCTTCCCGGTTCAAACCTGAAGGAAAGTAGTGCTTTGGATAAAATGAGTTACTATGAACAGGCAAAGCTTGACTCTACAAAGTTAGAGGAACTTATAAAGAAGGACCCAAACTATCTCAGCCAGGCTTTTCCGGGAGATTCACTAGAAGCTGTTAGTGGCTCGTCTTATAATCGAAGTAGTTCCAGAAAAGGTAGTAACGGCTTAAATACCACAATGTATCGTGACCCAAATGAAGAAAAGGTTCATGAAAAGCTGGAAGCGTTGCAAAGAGCCATGAATACCCCTGCTCCTTCAAGGCAAAATCCCGATTTTGATAACTATGCAAAGGAAAGTACAAACGCAATGCATTCCGATGATGTTGACAGGCTGGAAGAAATGATGCAGTCTATGAACAGTCAGAACAATGACCAGGATCCTGAATTGAAGCAGCTTAGCGGGATGCTTGAAAGCATACTGGATATTCAGCACCCTGACAGGATGCAGGAAAAATTGAAAAAGGTTTCCGAAGCACAGCGTGGGCAGGTATTTGCCATTGCTACTAAAACAACGGAAGATAATATTTCTTCCTTGCAAATTACAAGAACAAATCCGATTGATGGGCAATCCAAAAGCAATGCCTTTTATTCCTTAGAAGATCTCTCCAATGCAGACTATGATCAAAATGCAGTAGCGGCAGTAATTCATGAAACACAGACTATTGTAAATGGTTCGACTGTAAAACTGAGGCTTTCCAATGCCATTTTTATTAACGGGGTCCAGATTCCAAAGAATAATTTTTTATTTGGAATCGCTTCCCTAAAAGGAGAAAGACTGATCATTAAGATAAATAGCCTGCGATTTAATAACTCCTTATTCCCGGTTGAACTGGCGGTTTACGATATGGATGGACTTAATGGAATCTATATTCCGGGAGCAATTAACCGAGATGTTGCCAAGGAATCTGGAGACCGTTCCATGCAGACGCTCGGCGTTGCAAGTCTTGATGATTCTTGGGGAGCACAAGCAGCCGGAGTGGGAATTGAGGCAGCTAAAACCCTGCTCAGTAAAAAAGTGAAGCTTGTTAAAGTGGTAGTGAAGGCCGGCTATCAGGTATTGCTTCGTGATGAAAAACAAAAACAAAATGATTCCAATTGAAAACTAAAAAAAAATATAGATATGAAAAAATTTAATGTATTGGTTATTGTATATATGGTACTCTTTACCATTGGCGCATTTGCACAACAAACAAGTAAAAACCACTTTACTGAAATTGAATCGGATTCTGTGGCGATTGGATATTCAAAAACAACAAATATTGTATTTCCATATGCTATTAAGAGTGTCGATCGTGGCAGTCAGGATATACTCGTCCAAAAACCCATAGGACTTGAAAATATATTACAGATTAAGGCAGCACAACAAGGGTTCATTCAAACCAATCTTACTGTGGTTACTGCTGATGGTAAACTGTATTCCTTCGTTCTAAATTATGATGAACAATCACCTCAATTGAATCTCTCTTTTAATGAGGCAAAGCAGGAAGCACAGGAAATTTTTTTTTCATCCGAAAGCAGGAACGAGCAGGAGGTAGAGCAATATTCCAAATTAGCTTTTTATGACAAGGGAAAGATACGAAGTGAAAAGGAAAACAAATATGACATCAAATTTCAGCTAAATGGAATTTTTATCCGAAATGATGTGATGTATTACAGAATCTTTGTTAGAAACAATTCTACAATAAGTTATGATGTTGACCAGCTTCGCTTTTTCATTCGTGACAATAAGAAAGTAAAACGCACCGCTTCACAGGAAATCGAAGTTGTACCGGTCTACGTTCTTAATAATGTAGCTGCAATTGACGAAGAATCACAAAACACCTTTGTATTTGCCCTGCCAAAATTCACAATTCCCGAGAAAAAATACTTGGCCATACAGCTCATGGAAAAGAATGGAGGTAGACATGTGGAATTAAAAGTAAAGAATAAAAAGCTTTTAAAGGTTAGTGTGCTACCTAAACTTTAATTATTTATTTAAATTAAAGAGTTATGAACGAGGAAAATTTTTGATTACATGGGTGAGTCAAATCAAGAGAGATATCTTTTTTGTTTGCTTCGAAAATTTACTCCTTGTATTCTATTTAGGATTTTCCTTTTTTTCATTCCTCTAGTTATGCAAGCTTCGGATAGTACTTCAAGCTCGTGTAGTCAAATAAATCAGTTTATAGCAATAACAGTTGAATATTAAGAGTTATTCAAACTTAAAAAACTGGTTGTTAGCGATTGCTTCTTTCAATGGCACTAAATCTTTTAGCTTTACTTTTTGATCAAAGGACCTGATATGATTGTCATGATGTACATCAGAACCTACATAATTGTACATTCCTTTTTGTAGCAATTGCTCAGCGATTTTAGTGATTTCGCCCCCATAATATCCTACTACTGATAATAAATTTAATTGAAACAAGCAACCGGCTCTTTTTAGTTTTAGGTATTCATTAAAATTATTGTGGTAAAATAAGTAGCGTTCAGGGTGGGCTAAAACGGGAATGTATCCTGCTACCTGCAAGTCAAACAATATCGAGTACAACTGTATGGGTGCATTGATGTAGGACATTTCAACTAATACATAGTTGTCTTTTAGCGTCAGTAAATCATGAGATTGAAAAAGTCGAACAAATTGATCGTCCATCAGGTATTCAGCAGCTGCCTTGAAAGGAATTGCAATGTCTTGTTTTTTTAGGTCTGCTACTGTTATTGTGGCATTGGACTGGATTTCTTCGTGTGTATTGTCCCAAACGTGTTGAATAATGTGCGGGGTCGTGATAAACTGCGTCACCCCATGTCCTTGAAGGGCTTGGGTCAGACGTAACGTGTCCTTAAAAGTTCTGGCACCATCATCAATACCCGGCAAAAGATGCGAGTGAATATCGATATGGTGATCCGGAATTAGATCTTTTAAAACTGGTTTATTTTTAAAAAAAGAGAACAATAGTATATATTTAGAAATTGCTATGCAAAGTAAATAAATATTCAGCAATACTAATCCTAAATTAGATACAATACTTCGAGCAAATTATTATATTTGCCCTATAACGATACAGTTGTAGAAAACAAAAAAGAAAAGATCTCGCGACTGTGCTCGAAAAGACAAAACCAACACTAGGATTTTAGCTTAAAACGATGAGTAACAACGAAAATACAGATACTGCTTGGTTGTTTGAGATAACGCCAAAAAATAAATTCTTCTCGCTAAACCTCAAAGAAGTTTGGCAGTATCGCGATTTGCTTATGCTTTTTGTAAAACGAGATGTAGTGACAGTCTATAAGCAAACCATCTTAGGACCTTTATGGTACTTGATACAGCCTTTATTTACGGCTATAACCTTTACTTTGATTTTCAATACGGTTGCGGGAATTGAAACAGGTGCAGTACCTCCTTTTTTGTTTAACTTGGCGGGAATAACGATTTGGAATTATTTTACGGCTTGCCTCACGGACACTTCGGATACCTTCAAAAGAAATGCGGCCATATTTGGTAAGGTTTATTTTCCTAGGGTGATAATGCCTCTTTCTATTGTCATATCTAATTTGTTAAAATTTGGAATTCAATTTTTAATTTTTATTGCGTTTTATATTTTTTATTATACTCAAGGGGCTGCCATTAGCTTAAATGCTGTCACAGTGTTTTTTCCTTTGCTGGTCGTTTTAATGGGTGTTTTGGGATTAGGATTGGGGATGTTTATTTCATCATTAGTAACTAAATATAGGGATTTTAGTTATTTGATCAGTTTTGGCGTCCAGTTGCTAATGTATTTATCGGCAGTAATGTATCCCATGGAACTGATCAAAAACAAGATGCCCGACTACGCCTGGTTGGTGCAATACAATCCTTTGGCTTATGTTATAGAAACCACGCGTTACATGCTATTGGGTATAGGAAATGTTTCTGTTTGGGGATTGGTTTATACTGTTAGCGTAACCCTCATTGTGTTTTTTGTGGGATTGTTAATTTTTAACAAAACGGAGAAAAGTTTTATTGATACAGTATAGTATAGTAATGACTCAAGTGAAATCGAATTTAAACAAAGTAAAGCTTAAAGTAAATTGATGAAAAAATACATCCATAAAATACTAAAAAAACTAGGTTACAAAATTTCAAATATAGCACAGGAGGAAAAAAAATTAAAAAAATTAGTAGAAGGTTTTGCAGTCAAAAACGACAAGTATAATTTAGTAATTAATTCAGCTCCTTATTTATTTGAAATTAAAAAACAGTTCCCGGAACTAGTGTTGGAGAGTCATAAAGATGGTGTTCTGACCAGTTTTAATGATTTAAAATTATACATAGAAACGTCTGAAGAATTTTTCATATTGAAGGAAGTATTTGTTGAAAAAGATTATAATTTATTGTCTAAGGAAAACCTTGTTGTTTTTGATATAGGAATGAATATTGGCATTAGTTCTTTATTTTTTGCCTTAAAAAAAAATGTATCCAAAATATATTCTTTCGAACCTGTAGATACAACATACAATCAAGCGCTTTATAATTTTGGATTAAATAAAGGCTATTCCAATAAAATTGAAACCTTCAACTATGGGCTGGGCGGTTCAACCCGAAAGGAGAAAGTGCTTTACGATCCCCTAGCAAAAGGGAATTGTGGCATACGATTAGATTTAAGCCTTGTCATAGATAGAAATAAAGCAAAAGAAATCGAAATAGTTATCGAGAGTATCAGTGACCTACTTCCTGATTTGATAGCAAAACATCCAGAGCAGAAAATTGTTTTGAAAATTGACTGTGAAGGAGCAGAATATGAAATAATGCAAAAATTGAATTACAGTAATTTATTGAAGGATATTGACATATTGTTAATTGAATGGCATGATAAAGGAGCTAAAATACTGGAAAACATATTGATAGAAAATAACTTTATGGTGATTTCAAGGTTTTTGACTCCGATTACCGGGATGATTTATGCTTTTAAAAAGTAAAACCTAAAGTTGTAAAATGTATGCAAATGTCCAAAGTCTCTATAATTGTTCCTTGCTATAACCAAGCCCAGTACTTGGATGAATCCTTGCAATCTCTGTGTGACCAAACCTATACTAATTGGGAATGTGCTATTGTAAATGATGGCAGTCCAGATAATACGGAGGAAGTTGCTCGAAAATGGGAGGATAAAGACCCTCGTTTTACCTATTTATACAAAGAAAATGGAGGTGTTAGCAGTGCCAGAAATTTAGGGATTGAAAAGGCAGAAGGAGTATTCGTTCTAACCTTGGATGCCGACGATAAGTATGAAGCCACTTTTATAGAAAAGGCTCTAAATGTACTAGTTAATAATCCGGAAATAGGAATAGTGAGTAGTTGGGGAAAATATTTCACAAACGACAAACAATTGCATGTATTTAAAACTACGGCTAGGTCTATTACTGATTTTTTGTTTCATAATGCTGCCAACATGGGTTCCTCACTCTATCGTAAAGAATGTTGGGAGAAAGTGGGCGGGTATGACGAAGACCCAAGAAATGGCTATGAAGATTGGGAATTTTATTTAAGAGTGTGCAATTTGGGGTGGAAAGTCCATATTATTGAAGAAGTCTTGTTTTTTTACAGGCAGAGTATTGGTTCCAGAAGTGCGGGAATGAATCAAATTCATAAAGAGACCAAGAAATACATTTACATCAAGAATAAGGATGTTTATTTTAGGCACTATGAAGCGTTGATTGATCAGTTTTTAACAGCTTCTGATTTAGAAAAAGTGGAGATTAATAAATTTAGAAATACAATTGATTATAAATTAGGTGCGGCAGTATTGAAACCATTGCGAAATATAAAATGGTTTTTCTTGAATTTTTTCAAGTAACATCAATTCAAAATAGCTAAAATAGGGAATAAATCAAATTGCTCTTTAAATTTGGCGAATAGCAGTTGTGAGTCATCTGTTCATTGTTAAACGTTTAATTGTTTAACCAAACCTATTAACCCATTAACCCAATAATACATTACTTGAAAGACATTATATTAAAAGCCGAAAATATCTCCAAGCAATATCGCCTCGGACAGGTAGGTACTGGTACATTGACTCATGACTTGAATCGTTGGTGGCATCAGATGCGTGGTAAAGAAAACCCGTATTTAAAAATAGGTGATGCCAATGAACGAAGTACGAAAGGCGAGAGTGATTATGTTTGGGCCCTAAAGGATATTAATTTTGAGGTGGAGCGTGGTGAAGTATTGGGTATTATAGGCAAAAATGGAGCAGGAAAATCGACACTGTTGAAGATTTTATCACGAGTTACGGCACCAACCACAGGCAACATAAAATTTGGTGGGCGAGTTGCCTCTTTGCTCGAAGTGGGCACAGGATTTAACGGGGAAATGACAGGGCGAGAAAATATTTATTTGAACGGTGCCATTCTTGGAATGACCAAGAAAGAAATCGCGTCAAAGATCGGCGAAATTATTGCATTCTCCGGTTGTGAGCGTTACATTGACACACCGGTGAAACGCTACAGTAGCGGAATGACGGTGCGACTGGCTTTTGCTGTGGCGGCATTTCTTGAGCCCGAAATATTGGTGATCGATGAGGTGCTGGCCGTGGGCGATGCCGAGTTCCAGAAAAAAGCCATTGGCAAGATGCAGGATATTTCCAGAAAGGGAGGACGAACAGTTTTGTTTGTAAGTCATAATATGGCAGCGGTGAAAAGTTTGTGTACCAAGGCTATTGTTTTGGAGAACGGAATAGTAACAAAATTAGATACAGTTGAAAATGCCATAAGTTATTATCTTAGCGGTGATTCAGAATCAGAAAACAGAAAAATATTCTCATCAGATTATGATAAAAAGGAATTTACGCTTCACGAAATTAGTTTAAACCCTATAGGTAAATCTTATGATGAACCATTGGATGAATATCAAATAATAGAAATTAACACCTCATTTACTTTAAAAGATAGCACTAGAGAATTGCACGTAACATTTGTTTTAAATAATGATTCCGGGGAACCGCTTTTTACTATTTCTCACGCTAATAATAATTTAAAATTAAAAGAGGGGATAAATAAAATAAAGTGTACTTTGCCGGAAGGATTTTTAAATGTAGGAACTTATCACTTGTCCTTTTATGTTATAGAGGATGCCAAAACCACTTTGTTTATAGAAAAAGACATTATGGTTTTTACTATTCAAGAAGGAGAAAGGTTCATTGGATCTTGGATGGGAAGAGAGCCGGGTTTTATAAAACCTAAATTTGATTGGTTGATAGACTAATATTAAAAAATGAAGAAATTATTAAAAAGAATAATTAATAAACTGGGATACACTTTAAAAAAAGTTAATACAGAAAAACTGATAGTAAATACTAATAATAAAGATTATTTATTATTTAATTTTTATGATACGTTAAAAAAAATCGGTTTTACTCCCAGTCATATTGTTGACATTGGCGCTAATCATGGAGCATGGACAAGAGAAGCCTTACGTCATTTTCCAGAGGCTTATTATACTTTGTTGGAACCACAAAACTGGCTTAAAGATTCCTTTCAACATATTTTAGATGTCAACTCGAAAGTTCAATTTTATCCAGTTGGAGCGGGAGAAAAAGAAGGCTCCTTTCCATTCACGATTGTTGATAGAGACGATAGCTGTTCTTTTAGATATACCCAGGAAGAAGCAAAAGTTGCGGGATTCAAGCAAATAGAAATTCCTGTGGTTACCTTAAATGGTCTATTGTCAAATAGTGAATGGCCAATCCCTGATATTATTAAGATTGATGCCGAAGGATTGGACATTGAGGTATTGAAAGGAGCAAGTGACTTTTTCGGGAAAACTGAAATATTTATGGTAGAGGCAGGAGTGGTAAATAAATCATTTGACAATAGCTTTTTGAAATTGATTAACTTTATGGACGAGAACAACTATAGGTTATTCGAAATCACAGATATAAATAGACCGTTTCAACTAAAAGTACTGTGGTTGGTGGAATTAGTGTTTGTAAAAAAGGATGGATTAATAGATTCTCAAGTAATAGTATGATGATAAACGTAACCAAGACTTTTTTACCTCCTATAGCAGAATACAACAAGCAAGTACAGCGGGCTTGGGACAATCAATGGCTTACAAATAGGGGTGAGTTGGTTTTGGAACTAGAAGAAAAACTACGAAATTATTTATGCGTATCGAATATCATTGTAACCAATAACGGAACTATACCTTTACTAATAGCCTTGAAATTGTTGGGAAAACAAGGCGAAATCATCACCACGCCCTTTTCTTATGTAGCAACGACAGCTTCGATAGTTTGGGAGAATTGTACACCCGTTTTTGTAGATATTCACCCAGAATATTTAACAATTGATGAAACTAAAATTGAAACGGCTATAACGGATAAAACAACAGCAATTTTAGCCACCCATGTTTTTGGCAATCCTTGTAATGTAGAAGCTATTCAAGCTATTGCAAAAAAGCACAACTTAAAAGTGATTTATGATGGGGCGCATTGTTTTGGAGTGACCTACAAAGGCAATTCACTCTTTGATTATGGAGATATAAGCAGTTGTAGTTTTCACGCAACAAAACTTTTTCAAACAGGTGAAGGTGGTGCAATGTTTACCAATGATAAAGCATTGTTCCACCAATTGTTTTATAGTCACAATTTTGGACACAATGGACCTTTGGATTTTTACGGCTTAGGAATTAACGGAAAGATGTCTGAATTGCAGGCTGCAATGGGTTTGGCAGTTATACCTTATATGGAAACCGTATTAGCAGAAAGAAAAAAAGTAGTCGATTATTACAATCAGAATCTTGATTTTTCAAAACTACAAGTACTAAAAATCAGGGATAATACCCATTGGAATTATGCATATTACCCCGTAATTTTTGAAAGTGAAGCGCAACTTTTAAGAGTGGAGAAAAAATTAAATGATAATGAAATTATTCCTAGACGTTATTTCTATCCCTCTTTGAATACAATTGAATACACAAGAGGTTTTTTGATGCCAATTTCAGAAAATATTGCAAGCAGAATTTTGTGTTTACCTTTGTTTGTGGGGTTGTCAATAAGAGAACTAGATTTAATATGCGCTTTGATAAATAAATAATTAGTTATGTATAAAGATGTACTTATAATCTCTGATAATTTTTATTTGTGTAAAGGATTTCTTGAAATAATTGAAAGGAAAAAAATACCTAATTGTTTTTTTACTTTTTCAATTAGTTCGTTTTCAAATAAAGAGGATTTTAATGTTTTAAATCATGATATCAAGGTTTTTGATTTGAAAAAGCAGAAGCATATTGATTATATCAAAAATAATTATGATCTAATTTTTTCAATCCATTGTAAACAAATTTTTCCAGTTGAGTTAACAAACCATTTGAAATGTATAAATATTCATCCAGGATTTAACCCAATTAATAGGGGTTGGTATCCTCAAGTTTTCTCAATAATAAAAAAAATGCCTATTGGAGCTACTATTCATGAAATTGATGATAAATTAGACCATGGTCCTATTATTGAGAGGGGATTAATCACGAAAAACAATTTTGATACTTCAGAGACTCTTTATAATAAGATTTTGGAGAAAGAGCTGAAACTGCTAGAAAATAATATTGAAAATATAATTAACAATAATTACAATGTAATTGAACCAGAAGATGAAGGTACTTTGCATCTCAAAAGAGATTTTAATGAGTTGTTGGAGTTAAATTTAAAGGAGCAAGTTTTGGTTGGAGATTTAATAGATAGGTTAAGGGCATTAACTCATGGTGATTTTAAAAACGCTTACTTTATTGACCCGGATACTGGAAAAAAGATATTTGTAAGTATAAAGTTAAATCCTGAAGACCATGAATAAAATGAAAATTTCAGCTTGTATTATAACATACAATCACGAGAATTTTATTAGAGAATGTCTTGAAGGGGCAATAAATCAAAGCGTTAATTTTGAATATGAAATTGTAATAGGAGAAGATAATTCTTCCGATAAAACAAGAGAAATTTGTTGTGAATATGCGGAAAAATACCCAAATCTAATAAAATTTTTCCCTCGAGAGAAGAACATAGGAATGATTGGAAATTGGACTAAAACGATTCAAAATTGTCAAGGAAAATACATTGCACTATGCGAAGGAGATGACTACTGGACAGATCCATTAAAACTGCAAAAACAAGTTGATTTTCTGGAGGCAAATGCCGATTATGTTATTTGTTTTCATAAGGTAGATGTGTTACAAGACGGAGTTATCGAAGAAGAGACCATAACTGCAAAAGTTCCTGAAACTACTAGCATTAATGATTTAGCCAAAGGCAATTATATGCATACTTGTAGTGTAGTTTATAGAAATAATTTATTTTCTGAATTGCCAGAGTATTTTAACCAATCACCAGTGGGGGATTATTTTTTACACCTTCTCAATGCACGATATGGAGCCATAAGATGTTTTGACGAAATAATGGGGGTGTATCGGGTGCATGGAACTTCAGTTTGGTCTTCAAAAACTCAAGAAGAACGAGAGTCGATTTGGGTGCCTTTCTTGAAAAATATTAAACCCAATTTTGATAAAGAAGTTCAGGATGTTTTAAATGCACAAATAGCTTTCTATACAAAATCAGAAGAAAAGAAAGATTTTGTATGGAATGCGAGAAACATTAAAAATAAAATCATTCAAAAACTTAAGCGCTTGATTCAACTTTATTAGTCCAATATGAATAAAAAAGAAATTTGTATCGTAATACCTATTTACAAAAAAACTTTAAATTCCTTTGAGATTCAATCTGTTGAGCAATGTATTAAAGTGCTTTCAGATTATATGATTCATTTTGTTTGTCCTAAAGGATTAAATGTTGATTTTTACAAAGAAAAATTTATAGTGATTGAAAATTTCACTTATTTCGACAAACACTATTTTGAAGATTTGTCAGGCTACAATCGGTTGATGTTAAATGTTCATTTTTATAGGACATTCGATAAATACAAATACATGCTTATTTATCAAACGGATTGTTATGTTTTTAGAGATGAATTATTGGATTGGTCAAACAAAGGATATGATTATATCGGAGGTGTTTGGTTTGAAGGCTTCGTTGGGAATCCTTATTTAGGCTCTAAATTATGGCAAACAGGAAATGGTGGTTTTTCTTTAAGAAAGATAGAATCTATAATTAGACTCTTGACATCTAAAAAGCCTATAAAACCTCTGAAGCAGTTAGTACTCGAGAAAAAAAAAATGTATGAAAAAAGTAAAATTAATTTTTTTAAGGAGTTGTTTTTGTTGCCTCTAAATGTTTTTGGATATAAAAATAATTATAATTATAAAGCAGAAATACACAGTTTAAATGAGGACATTTTTTTTATCGAAGCATATTCAAAATTTAATGGATTAAAAATACCTAATGTTTACGATGCCATAAACTTTTCTTGGGATAGATGTCCAGCTTTTTTATATGAAAAATTTGGTCAGCTTCCATTTGCCTGTCATGCATGGTTTAGAGAAGATTTTCCCTATGAGGGAAATAGAGTATTTTGGACTAAACACATAAAAATAAAATAGTATATATTAAGATGTCTAAACTATCGATCATCACCATCAACTACAACAATCTCGAAGGTTTGAAAAAAACCATGGAGAGCGTTGTTAATCAGACTTGGCGCGAGTTTGAGTATATCATTATAGATGGTAGTTCTACTGATGGTAGCGCGGCTTATATTGAAAGTCAAAGAGGTAAAATAGATTACTGGATAAGTGAGTCCGATACAGGTGTTTACAATGCCATGAACAAGGGGATTTTAAAGGCTACCGGAGAGTATTTGTTATTTTTGAATAGCGGAGATCATTTGTATAGTAATACAATATTACAAGAAAATGTAAAACATTTGCAAAATTATGATTTAATCTATTTTAGTATTGAAGTCACAGGTGACAATACTTCAGAAATAGTTTCGTACCCTGAAAAATTACGGTTTTCAGATTTTTATTATGGAACGTTATGTCATCAATCCACCTTTATAAAAACTGATCTTTTCGGCAAATTTGGTTTATACGATGAAAACTTGAAAATTGTATCCGACTGGAAATTTTTTATTTTAGCATTATTTAAGTATAATTGTAGTTATTTCAAAGTTGATGCAATCCTTGCAACTTATTATTTAGATGGCATAAGTTCTGATGTGGCAAATATAAAAGTGTTGTATGAGGAAAGGCAAGAAGTTTTTAATTCTGATTTTAAAGGTTATATCGAAGATATAAACCAATTATTCGAGTTAAAAACAATGGCTTTAAATTTAAGAAAATCAAGAAAAATAGGGTTGTTGGTCAAATTGGGTTTATTGAATAAGTTTTAAAATGAGTATTCCACAAGTTTCCGTAATTATTCCCACTTACAATCGAGCGCATCTCATTAGCGAAACCCTCGACAGTGTTATTATGCAAACTTATACGAACTGGGAATGTATAATAGTTGATGATAGATCAAGTGATAACACCTTTGAGGTCGTTGGGAATTATTTAAAAAAAGACAGTCGTTTTCAATATTTTGAAAGACCTATTGAGAGACAAAAAGGTGCAAGTACTTGTAGAAATTTAGGTTTTGAAATATCAAAAGGGAGCTATATCCAATATTTGGATTCTGATGACCTGATTTCAGAAAACAAACTTCAAGAACAAATGGCAATTTTAAAGAATGCTTCATCTAATTCAATTGCTACTTGCAAATGGGGAAGATTTTCGAACATTTATAATGACAAAATAATTTTCGACAATTTTGAATCGTATCATTCATTTGATTCAGCCCAAACTTTTTTGACTGCTTTGGCAAATTCAAAAGGATATTTTCCTATACATTCCTATTTAATAAAAAGAAATTTGATAGAAAACTCAGGAGGATGGAATGAATATTTATCTTTGAATGACGATGGTGAATTTATGATGAGATTGATTGTTAATGTTGAAAAAGTTTGTTTTTCCTCGAAGGCTTATGCGTACTATAGATTTGGAGATGCCTCTAATTTGAGTTCATTTAACCAAGAGCAGAAAATAGCAGATATGATTAACAGTTTTAGAATGATTGAATACTTGTTTAAAATTAGATTTAAAGTTAAGTCGGTGTATTATATTGAAAAAATGAAGGAAGGACTGTTTGATAATATAATAAAAAGTTATCCTAATTTAATTATTGAAAATAAAGATTTTTTTATTAACCAATTGAATGATAGATCGCTAGTGGAAAGGGTGAAGAAAAGACTAAGAATATATTTTAAGTATGGAAAATGATATTTTAATCTCAATAATTATTACTTGTTATAATGATGCGAAATATGTAGAGCAATCAGTACTTTCGGCCTTGAACCAAACTTATCGCAATAAAGAAGTCATTATTGTGGATGATGGATCTAATGCAGCAACAAAAGCAGTCTTAAAAAAGTTAGAACCTAAAATCACAAAATTAATAACGCAAGAGAATAAAGGACAAAGTAAAGCTAGAAATGTAGGTATTGAAGCTTCAAATGGTAACTATATTCTAATATTAGATAGTGACGATTATTTTGAATCGACTTTTTGTGAAAAGGCAATATTGGTTTTAGAAAATGAAACAATAAAGTTAGTGACCTCATATACGAAGAGATTCAATTATTCCTGTAGTCAAAGCTATTACCCGAAAGGTGGGGAGGTAAGAGATTTTTTAATGTACAACCAAGCAACAGGGAGTGCTATGTTTAGGAAAGCGGATTGTATTATTGTAGAAGGATATGATGAGACGATGCGATTCGGTTTTGAGGATTGGGAATTTTACATTCGATTATTAAAAAATGGAGGAAAAGCATTTATTATACCTGAGTTTTTATTTTATTACAGGTTAAAAGAAAACTCTACAACATCAAGAGCTAATAAAATCAAATATCAGTTACAGTATTTTATTTATGAAAAACATAAAGATTTGTATATTTTGTATTTTCAAGATTTCATAAGTCATTTGTTGCATAGGATTGAAAGAGAGGAAATTGAAAAAAATAAAAATATGGAACGCTTAGAATTCAAAATAGGGAAGGCTGTTTTGAAACCTTTGCGATATATTATCTCTGTACTAAAATGAGCATAATTCCCAAAGTAAGTATTGTTATGGCAACTTACAATAGAGCGCACTTCATTTTAGAGACGTTACGATCCATAATAAATCAATCTTTTACCGATTGGGAATGTTTGATTATTGATGACGGCGGTACAGATAATACAGAAGAAGTTATAGCTTTATTTCTGGAGCAATATAGTAGATTTAAGTATACAAAAAGACCTGAAGGGTATATTAAAGGTTTGTCAGGATGTCGTAATTATGGCTTGGACTTAGCTAAAGGAGAGTATGTTATTTTTTTTGATGATGATGATTTTATACATCCTGAGAATTTAAAAATAGGTCTCGAGGTCATAGAAACAAATAATGTAGATTTTTGTAATTATCAAAAATTGTCTTTTGAAGTACAAAAACCCACAATTAAGAATTATCCAATTACTATAGTAAAATCACTTAATAAGACTGATATTAAGAAAGTAGTTACTCAAGAAATTGGATTGGCTTCTTGTACCGTATTGTGGAAAAAGAAATGTTTTACCTCAATACGATTTAACGAAACGTTATTGTATGCGGAAGAGTGGGAATGTTATAGTAGAGTCATTTTAGAAAATTTTAAAGGATTAATAATTAGCAATGTTTTGTATTATAATAGAAAACATCCGGACTCTAATACAGGAGAGTTCTATAGAAATAATGCAGATCGCAGAGAGTCGTACACAAAAGCTATTTTGTTGGTGATAAGAAATCTTAAAGAGAAACAGTTACTCTCGCCTTCTTTAATCCGTTATTTTGTGACCATTTCAAAAGATTTCGTCGAATATGAATTATTTAAAGCTGTTTTAAGTGTTCTTGAATTGCCTATATTTGAAAAATTGAAATGGCAGCTTTTTCATTGGACATTACCTTTACGTTTGTCACTTTATAAAAGAAAAAAGCAATTAAAGAGATATAATTAATGAAAATTATAATATTTTTCGGTACACTCCCAGCAGCCACGTAAAAGATAAAATTACACAATGAATTTAAAAAAAAAACAAACTTATTTCTAAATGACATTCAATAATTCAAAAATATTAATAACTGGAGGGTTTGGTGCCCTTGGCTATAATTTGATAAAATACTTGACAGCAAACTACAGTTGCACCATTCAAGTTATAGACAATTTTAGTGCAGGCCACACCAATTTTTCTAATCAAGTTTCCTTTTCTTATATAGATATTGGGAATACAGAAAAACTAAATACTTTTTTCAAAAATTATCAACCCAATTTTATTTTTCATTTAGCAGCTCATTTTGCCAATCAAAATTCAGTAGATCATCCTTTGTCTGACATAAACACTAATGTTAAAGGAGTTGTTAATCTATTTGAAACTCAAAAAAATAATAAGGACTTGAAAAAAATTATATTTGCAAGTTCCAGTTGTGTCTATGGGAATAGTGAAATAATGAAAGAAGATGTACATGTTTCTCCTTACGATACTCCTTACGCAATCAATAAATTTGTAGGTGAATTATATTGTAAATATTATGCAGAGATACATTCTATTCCTATAGTTAGTGTTAGGATTTTTAATAGTTTTGGTCCCGGGGAAATGCCTGGGCAATATAGGAATGTGATACCTAACTTTATTCAAAAAGCATTATTAAATCAAACGATAAAAATTACAGGTTCAGGAGAAGAGACTAGAGATTTTACGTATGTTGAAGATACAGTAGATTTGTTTTTAAAATTGGCTATTTCAAAATATAAACGAGCAGAGGTTTTTAATGGCGGGACAGGAACTAGGGTGAGTATAAAAAAACTTGCAGAGGAAATAATATTTTTAACAGGTTCAAAATCGGAAATTAGTTATACTGCTCCGAGAATATGGGACCACGTTAAAGATAGATGCGCCAATATTGAAAAATCAAAAAAACTTTTAGGCTACAATCCAAATCATGATTTTAGATCAGGTTTAGTAAAAACTATAGATTGGATAAAAGAAAAATTGTAATTATTAATTAATGGATAATAAAAAAATAGTAATTATTACTGAATCTATAGATAAAAATGACAGCAGTTGTTCAAAGGGAAACATTGCATTAATCGAAAATCTAAAGAAATGTGGTTTCGATATAAAGGTATATCATTATACAAGAAAAAACATTACACTAATGGGTATTGATTGTCGGCCCATAAAAGAAATTAAGTGGAGTTTTAATTATCTTTTGAGTAGAACTCAAAGAATTTTACAGCGGAATCTAAATATATATATTCATACTTTTTTAGAAAGTATATTTGGTTTTTCTTTTACTTTTTTTAACGATGTAGATTCAATAAAATTAGTTATAAATGAAGTGAAAAAATTCAATCCAGATTTAATAATAACTCTAAGTAAAGGAACTAGTTTTCGTCCTCATTATGCAATGTTATCATTTCCGGAATTATACAATAAATGGATTGCAAACATACATGATCCCTATCCTTTTCATTTTAATCCAAGGCCCTATAATTGGGTGGAGCCAGGATACAACAAAAAAGAAAATTTCTTTCGAGAAGTTTCCATTAATGCTAAATATAGTTCGTTTCCCAGCTTGTTGCTTAAAGAATGGATGGGAAGTTATTTTACCAGTTTTCTAAAAACAGGAATTATTATTCCTCATCAAAATTCTAATTATTTAATTCAAAATCGGAATTTACCGGACTATTTTAATGTAGCAAAATTCAATCTACTGCATGCCGGTAATCTCATGGAACAAAGATCTCCTAAAGGTTTAATAGAGGGGTTTAAACTGTTTTTACAAAAAAATAAGAGCGCAAATAAAGAATCGAAACTCTTTTTATTAGGACCCGCTTCCAGCTATGCCCAAATGCTCGAAGAATATCAAGAAAGTACTCCTGAGATTTATATTTACAACGGAAATGTTGATTTTGATGTTGTATATAATCTTCAAGTAAACGTTTCTATAAACATTATTTTGGAATCAAAATCTGAAATAAGTCCCTTTCTTCCAGGCAAATTTCCGCATTGTGTCAATGCTAATAAAACCATTCTTTCATTGTCGCCTTTTTATAGCGAAACCAGAAGATTGTTGGGCAACGATTATCCTTATTGGTCAGAAGTGGACGATATAGAAAAAATTGCCGCACTAATTGAAAAATTGTATCATTTGTGGAAAGAAAACCCCAATAATTTGCTTTTGAATAGAAATGATTTAGAAGAATATTTATCTGTAAATTATTTGAAAAATGTTATTAATGATTTAAATTAAATTAATGAGCCATGACAAACTCCACTTTTTCTATACTAATCACCACCAAAAATCGTAAAGCCGATTTGGCTTTTACCTTGAGTAAAATCAGATGTCTTTTGGAAGATAGTAGAATGAAATGTGTGGTTTTTGATGATGGCTCTACGGATGATACTTATAACTTCGTAAAAGAAAACTTTCCCAATATACAACTTGAAAGAAATCCCATTTCAAAAGGCTATATTTTTTGCAGAAACAAGATGTTGAATGAAACCGAAGCTGATTATGCTATTTCATTGGATGATGATGCTCACTTTGTAACCAATGATCCATTAGGATTTATACAAAAACATTTTGAAGAATATGCTAATTGTGGCTTGATGGCATTTCGTGTTTTTTGGGGACTCGAAGAACCCATTTCGAAATCATGCAATGAAAAATTACATAGGGTGCAAGGATTTGTTGGCTGTGCGCATGTTTGGAGAATGTCGGCTTGGCGTACTATTCCCAATTATCCAGAATGGTTTGTTTTTTACGGAGAAGAAAACTTTGCTTCCTATCAATTGTTTAAAAAAAAATGGGAAGTGTACTATTTACCCGAAGTCTTGGTTCATCATAGAGTGGATGTAAAATCAAGAAGAAGTAATTCTGATTATTCTCTTCGATTACGGAGGTCTTTACGTTCTGGTTGGTATCTATTTTTCTTATTTAATCCCATTGCCGCAATTCCACTAAAAATAGTCTATTCCCTTTGGATCCAATTTAAACAAAAAGTGTTCAAGGGAGATTTTAAGGCCTTTCAAGCTGTTGTTTTGGCATTACTGGATTTGGTTTGGGCAATCCCTAAAATAATGAAAAATAGCAACCGCTTGTCAGATCTAGAATATGATACGTTTAACAAACTGCCTGAAACTAAAATATATTGGCTTCCAAAAAATAGCTAACGGTAAATGAATCAGTAAACGGATTTTATAGCAATAAAAAGTAGTCACTTGGATTAAATTATTTTTTAATGACATTTTTCCGTCAGTTCGAGTTGTTTTTGGTAGAAAATCGAACAAGAAAAAATAATTAAAAGCAACTCTCTATATGTTGTTTGTTCCGTTTTTATGGGCACACGCCATCAAACGAGGGGTAATAATTAGACGAATGGGATAATAATAAAACACATATGAAAAAAATTATAAAAAGAATGTTGCGATCTACTGGTTATAAAATTTCAAAAAAAAGCAAAATTTTGCTGCTGGATGAAGATCCATTTAGGGCAATCAAAGATAAATTAGTAGGGACTGATATTGTTTATTTTGATATAGGTGCTAATCTAGGTCAAACAATTAATAAGATGAGTAATCATTATCCTGACGCGAAAATTTATGTCTTTGAGCCAAGTAAAAATTGTTTTGAATCTTTAACACAAAATTTCAAAAAAAATAATATAAGTCTTCATAATTTGGCGGTCGGTTCAAGTTGCGGTCACCTAGAATTTAACGAATATTCGTGGAGTGCGTTAAATTCTCTTTTAAAACGAGCTTATGGTAGTGCAAAAATCATGGAGACGTATTTAGTAGATGTCGTTACAGTTGATGAGTTTTGTAAAAATAATTCAATATCATATATCAATTTATTAAAAACAGATACTGAGGGTTATGAACTTAACGTCTTGAAAGGATCTTCTCTAATGATGGAGCAAAATAGAATTCAGTTTGTATATGTTGAGATATTTTTTAACGAAAACTATGTTGGACAATCTTCCTTTGGGGATATTTATAATTTCTTGTTGGAAAATAGATTTGAATTGGTTCGATTTTATGATGTTCTTTATACGGATGAAGGTATGGCTTCAAAAACAGATGCGCTGTTTATTAATAAAAATTTTAGGAATTAGAATATTTATAATGAGTTGATTATTGAAACTAATATATATTGGCAATTGTAAAAATGAGTATTTTTGTTAGTTAAGAAAGAAAATTAAAATATGTTGTCAAAAAAATCTCCCTATTTAATTGCCGAAATCGGTCAGGCACACGAAGGCAGTTTAGGTGTTTTATATTCCTATATAGATGCTCTTGCCCAAACAGGAGTTGATGCCTTAAAGTTTCAAATGCATATTGCAGAAGCCGAAAGCAGCGAGCACGAACCATTTCGGGTTCAATTCTCGCTAGAGGATAAAACGAGATTTGATTATTGGAAAAGAATGGGTTTCACTTTATCGCAATGGAAAGACATTAAACGGCATTGCGAGAGTTTAGGGCTCGATTTTATTTGTTCCCCATTTAGCAATTTAGCTGTCGATTGGCTCGAGCAAATTGGCGTAGAACAATACAAAATTGGTTCTGGCGAAGTAAACAATTTCTTGATTTTGGAAAAAATTGCCCAAACTGAGAAACCCGTGATACTGTCATCAGGAATGAGTTCATTTGCTGAGTTAGACAAAGCTGTAGAATTCCTTAAAGCAAGAGGGGTTTCTTTTTCCATTATGCAATGTACTACTGCATATCCTACATTCCCGGAACAATATGGATTAAATGTGATTCAAGAATTGCAAAAACGATATGATGTTCCAATAGGATTTTCGGATCATTCCGCAAAAATTGAAACGGGCATCGCTGCAATCGCGTTGGGAGCCACTATTTTGGAATTCCACGTTGTTTTTGACAGGCAACTCTTTGGCCCAGATTCAAAATCTTCACTTACAATTCAAGAAATTACGGATCTGGTGAAGGCTGTCCGGAATGTAGCCACCGCATTATCAAATCCCATTGATAAAAATAATAATGATGCTTTTTCTTCACTGAAGCAAATTTTTGAAAAATCATTGGCGGTCAACAAAGATTTATCAAAAAACCACATCATAACTTTTGATGATTTGGAATCCAAAAAACCAAAGGGTTTTGGGATTGATGCTTCTCATTTTCAAGAAATAATTGGAAAAACTTTGAACAAGGATTTGAAACAATGGGATTTTTTGAATGAGAATGACTTGATTTGTAAAGACTCAGTATGACAACTGAACGCTAAAATATCTTTTTACTTTTTCCTCTTTTTTACCTACTTTTAACCCAAGAATAATAAATTCAAAATGCCAAAAAGAAAAATAGTCGTGGTCATTACGGCACGTCCTTCTTATAGTCGCGTGAAAACAGTTTTGTCATCTATTCAGGAGCATCCAGATTTGGAATTGCAATTGGTTGTGGCTGCCTCGGCTTTATTGGATCGGTATGGTTCTGCTGTGAATTATATTGAAAAAGATGGTTTTGCCATTGCCGCAAAAGTATTTAATGTTTTAGAAGGAGAGAATTTGACCGCAGCAGCCAAGACCACGGGAATAGGTATTTTGGAGCTATCCACCGTTTTTGACAACCTAAAACCAGATATTGTCGTCACCGTAGCCGATAGATTTGAAACGATGGCTACCGCTATAGCGGCTTCTTATATGAACATTCCTTTGGCACACATTCAAGGAGGAGAAGTTACTGGAAATATTGACGAAAAAGTACGTCACGCCATCACGAAGTTATCCGACTACCATTTTGTGGCTTCGGAGACAGCAAAAAAAAGAGTCATTAGATTAGGCGAAGATCCAACTATGGTTTTTAACACTGGTTGTCCTTCCATCGATTTAGCAGATGAGATAGTTAATAGCAAAACACTTCCCTTCGACCCGTATCAAAAATATGGTGGCGTGGGAGCAAAACCGGATTTGTCGAATGGCTATTTGGTAGTGATGCAACATCCAGTAACCACAGAATACAAGGATTCTCGCATACACATTGAAGCAACATTGGAAGCGATTTATAAACTAGATAAACCCACGCTGTGGTTTTGGCCTAATGTGGATGCAGGAGCCGATGGGACTTCAACTGGCATTCGCGCTTTCCGGGAGCAGCACCAATTGCCTAATGTTCATTTTTTTAAGAATATGGAAGGAAAAGATTTCTTGCAATTATTACAACATAGCGATTGTCTTATTGGGAATTCAAGTGTAGGAATACGGGAATGTGCCTTCTTGGGAGTTCCCGTGGTAAATATAGGTTCGCGTCAAAACAGGAGAGATAGGGGCGGAAATAGTGTGGATGTGGAGTATGCGCAGAATCAAATAGAATCTGCTATCATAGAATCTATACAAAGAGGGAAATCTACCTCTTCGCTCATTTATGGAGACGGAAAATCAGGTACTTTAATAGCTGATTTGTTAGCCAAATTGCCATTGCAATTTCATAAAACCATTATGTATTAAGATGAGAATTTTAGCCATAATTCCCGCGCGTGGAGGATCTAAAGGTATTCCCAGAAAAAACATTAAGTTTTTAAACGGAAAACCATTATTGGGGTATACTGCTGAAATTGCCTTGCAATCGAAGTATTTTACAGAGGTGATTTTGTCGTGTGAGGATGAAGAAATTATCGAAATTGCAAAAAGGCTGGGAGTTAAGGTGCCTTTTACTAGACCGGAGGCTTTGGCACAAGATAATACGCCTACTATTGACGTTATTATTCATGCCTTGCAATGGTATGAAAAAAAAACAATTTTTTTTGACGCGGTCTGTCTCTTGCAAGTGACTAGCCCATTTAGAACGCTAAATTTTTTGGATAAAGCCGTCGAAAAATTTATAGAAAGTGGCTGTGATTCTTTGGTTTCTGTGCAAAAAGTACCACACGAATACAATCCGCACTGGACATTTGAAGTAAATGGAGAAGGAAATTTAAAAATTGCCACAGGAGAAGTCGAAATCATCAGCCGCAGACAAGAGCTTCCAACTGCCTTTCACAGGGACGGAAGTATTTATATTACCAAGACAGAAGTCCTTTTAAAAGAACATTCCTTGTATGGAAAGAGTACTGCCTTTATCGAATCAGCGCCGGAGTACTATATTAATATTGACACTTTTGCTGACTGGCAAAAGGCGGAAGAAATGATTAAAAATAATTTAAAATAATGTGTGGTATTGCAGGTATACTAGGCGATTACAAAGATCTTCAATTGGATGCGATGCTCACAAGCCAACATCATAGGGGACCTGATGCAACGGGAAAGTATGATGATGTAGGATTTGCCACTTTTGGTCACAATCGTTTGGCAATTATTGATTTATCAGTTCAAGCTAACCAGCCTTTTATTGATGCTTCGGGGCGGTATGTTTTGGTATTCAATGGTGAAATTTATAATTATATTGAACTTAAAGCGGAATTGAGGGATCGATATGATTTTAAAACTGAATCGGATACCGAGGTTTTATTGGCCGCATTTATAGCTTATGGAACGCGATGTCTTCAAAAATTGAATGGAATGTTTGCCTTTGCTATTTGGGATAATCAAGATAAAAAAATGTTTGCAGGCAGAGATCGATTTGGGGTAAAACCTTTTTATTACAGTATCTCAAATAACTCGTTCTACTTTTCGTCAGAAATAAAAGCATTACATGCTGCCGGAGTTTCGAAAGAACCTAACGAAAAAGTTTGGGCATCTTATTTTGTCTATGGTTCTTATGGCAATCTCAACGAAACTTTTTGGGAAAGCATTTCACAATTACCTGGTGGGCATTTTTTGGAATACGAAAATCATAATTTAACTATAAAAAAATGGTATTGCTTTGAAGAAGAAGTGGCCAAGCAACCCAAAAATCGGACCTACAAGCAGGCAAAAGAGCAGTATGTTTGCCTTCTAAAAGATAGCATTAATTTACGATTCAGGGCGGATGTTCCTGTTGGGTTCAATATTAGCGGCGGACTGGATAGTTCGGTTTTATTGGCTATGGTCAATTTGCAAAAGAAAGGCAATAACCATGGCGAGCTTGTTGAAGAATGTCATCCTTTAATCAATGCATATACATTCTACACCAATAATCCAGACTATGACGAGTTACCTTGGGTAGAATCGATGATTTGCAAAACCACAAATCCATTGACGAAAGTGCTTTTAAAAGCGGATGAAGTTCCTTTTTTTGCTGAAAAAATGGCATTCCAACAAGAGGAACCTTATGGAGGTATCCCTACCTTGGCATACGCCAAAATCTTCGAGCAAGCGCGAAAAGATAAAGTTTTGGTGTTGCTCGATGGGCAAGGGATGGACGAGCAATGGGCGGGATATGATTATTACACGCAAGAAAATGATGCGATAATCCAAGGAGTTATAGATTCACCCTTTAAAACAAATATACTTTCGGATTTTTTCTTGGCAAAAGCCGAAAAACCATCGTATCCAAAACCTTTTGAAGATGAAGTATTAAACAAACAATATAGGGATTTGTTTTATACTAAGATTCCTCGAGCGCTAAGGTTTAATGATCGAGTATCTATGGCTTATTCCACAGAATTAAGAGAGCCCTTCCTAGATTATAGATTGGTGGAATTTGCCTTTTCCTTACCGTTGGATTTTAAAATAAAAAATGGGGTTTCTAAATTTATGTTGCGCGAAATAGCCTCGCAATATTTGGCAGAGGATTTGGTTTTTGCGCCTAAAAGAGCCTTACAAACTCCACAAAGAGAATGGTTGGCAGTCGATTTGAAGGAATGGGTAAGCCAATGTTTTGTAGAGATTGCAAATTCGTCTTACTCCAATTGGTTTGATAAAGAATTCTTAGATAAAGAACTAAAAAGCTATTTTGATGGCAATATTCAATCCAGTTTTCATATTTGGCAAGGCATTAGTTTATATGAGATACTGAAACTTATGGATTAGTTTCCTTGAATTAATTTCATCAATCAGATTCATCAACGATATTTGGAACATCAATCACCAGAAACAATTTAGAGATAGATAAATGCTTTTTAATTCTTTCCAATTCCTAATATTTCTCCCCATTGTTTTTGCCATATATTGGTGGACCAATAAAAAAAGTTTACAATTGCAAAACCTTTTGCTGTTGTTAGCTAGTTATTTCTTTTATGCATGTTGGGATTGGCGTTTCTTGTTTTTATTGTTGTTTTCTACAGCTCTAGATTACTTCACTGGAATAAAAATGGAGGAAGCCAAAAATCAAGGCAATAAAATTTTTTGGTTTTGGTTGAGCATCATCATAAATCTTGGTTTTCTAGGTGTTTTTAAATATTATAACTTCTTTGCCGATTCTTTTGCTGACGTACTATCTGGACTAGGAATACAAGCTAATTTCTGGACGCTGAAAGTGATATTACCTGTCGGGATTTCCTTTTATACCTTTCATGGTCTCTCTTACGTTATTGATATTTACAAAAAGAGAATACAACCGGAAAGAAATATAATCACCTACTCACTTTTTGTTGCCTATTTTCCGCTATTGGTTGCGGGGCCTATAGAAAGGGCCACCCATCTATTACCGCAAATAAAGAAGCGACGTTTTTTTGATTATAGTAAAGCGATAGACGGTGTGCATCAAATTATCTGGGGATTATTCAAAAAAGTGGTCATAGCAGATAATTGTGCCTTATATGCCAATGATATTTTTGACAATTATGAATCGATGAATTCGTTGTCATTGTTTTTAGGAGCTGTTTATTTTTCTTTTCAAATTTATGGAGATTTTAGTGGGTACTCGGATATTGCTTTAGGAACTTCTAAACTTTTTGGAATTGATTTACTCCGCAATTTTAATTATCCTTATTTTTCACGGGATATAGCCGAGTTTTGGCGCCGTTGGCATATTTCCTTGTCGTCATGGTTTCGAGACTATTTATACATTCCCTTAGGTGGAAGTCAGGGCGGAATGATGATGAAAATTAGAAATACCTTTATTATTTTTCTGGTTAGTGGGTTTTGGCATGGAGCCAACTGGACATTTATTGTCTGGGGTGCACTACACGCTGTTTATTTTTTACCACTTTTGATAACCCAGAATAATAGAAATAATATAGAAAGTGTTGCAAAAGGGAAATCTTTGCCGACATTTAAAGAATTTGTGAATATGCTGTTAACGTTTTGTTTAACCGCTTTTGCCTGGATCTTTTTCAGGGCTAAAACGGTCTCGGATGCCTGTTCTTACATAAAGAATATGTTTAGCTTTAATTTTGAAGGGAAAATTCAATTTTTAATTTTCGAACGATATACAATTGAATTACTTTTGATGCTAGGGTTGTTTGTGGTTTTGGAGTGGAACGCAAGAGAACGAGAACATTTCATTGCAGGAAAATTTGCAGCACTTAAAGCAGTATCAATAATAATGATGATCTTGGTTTTTGGAGTTTTTTCCAGTCCTAGTGATTTTATTTATTTTCAGTTTTAGATGAAGAAGTTTTGTGTTTATATAGTTGGTGGTATATTAGTGATTTTGGCAATGATCTCGTTGTTGGACGTTGTCTACACTAAAACATACGAGACTTCCTATCCACGAACTAAATTTCAGTATTTGAGAAGCTTAAAAAACAAAAAAGTAGATTATATTTTTCTAGGTTCGTCAAGGGTAGAAAGTGGAATTGTACCTTCAATAATTTATAATAAAACAGGTAAGCTAGCAGTTAATCTGGGATTTCAGGCTGCTAAATTAGGAGATATTTATACTTCTTTACAATTAATAAAAGCCTATAACATCCATTTTGAAAAAATTTTAATACAAGTGGACTATATTTACAATTATACTGATGGTAATTCCAATATTTTTCAATACGAAATGACTCCTTTTCTAAGAGAAAATTCAATAACAAAACAGTATTTTGATAATTATGGCGAAGATCCAATCGCTAATTATTACATCCCTTTTTACAGGTATTGCTATAATGATTTAAAATTGGGGTTCAGGGAGGTTTTTGCCAATGTAATTCATAAAAAAAACAACGTACTGATGGACAAGGGCTATGGTGCTAATTATGGAAATACGAAAGAATTGAGAGGAGTGTTACCGGTTGCGATTTTGGATAGCAACATAATTTTGGATAGTATAGCGTCCTTTTCAAAACAAAATAATATTGAAGTTGTCTATTATTGTGCCCCGTTTTGTAAAAAAATCAAAAATATAGATTTCATATGGAAACTGAAAAATAAAATCCCAGAATTAGAAGATTTTTCAGAAGCAGTTAATGATGATAAAATGTTTCTCAATTGTAATCATTTGAATGATAGTGGAGCAAAACGATTTACTGAAATCCTTACGAAGAAGTTGTTAACAGAGTAATTTTACATAGTGCAATAGTAAAAATATTGATTGATAAAAATGGAATATTGAATGGTAAAAGAATATATTCTTAAAATTTAGAAAGCAGATTAAAAAATGAAAACTAAGTAATTTTAATTTTTAGGTACGCATTAGTTGTGAAAAAAAGAACTTTCTTTGTAAAGGCTGATTTCTAGTCTATCCAATAGAATTATTCCCGTATCATTAATTTTATAACTATTTATTATAATGAATCCTGAGATAAATATAATCATCCCATTATATAATGAAGAGAAAGTATTTCCATTACTAATAACGAGAATCATTGAACTACTAAACAATAGCAGTTTTTTAATTTCAGTTATACTTGTAGATGATGGAAGTAGTGATAGTACTCCTATGTTGATGAGAGAGTTGTCTTCAGGGGATGAGCGCTTTTCAAGTATTATTTTATCTCGGAATTTCGGTCATCAATTAGCCCTGACTGCTGCGTTGACGATGGTCAATGCTTCCGAAGCAGTAATGATAATTGATGGGGACTTGCAAGATCCACCTGAATTAGTAGAAGATTTATTTCTATTATACAAGGAGGGTTACGATGTAGTTTATGCAATAAGAGAGTCCAGAAAAGAAGTTTTTTTTAAAGTAGTATTTTATAAATTATTTTACCGCATATTGCAAAAAATTGCTTCGATAGACATGCCTTTAGATTCAGGCGATTTTTCACTTTTAAGTCGCAGAGTAGTAGATATTATGAATACTATGCCAGAGGAAAGCAGGTATTTGCGTGGAATGAGAAGTTGGATAGGTTTTAAGCAAATCGGTTTTAAATACAGTCGTCCTGACAGGCATGCGGGAAAGACGCAATATTCTTTAGGGCAACTTCTTAAACTTGCCATGAATGGCATTTTTAATTTCAGTGAATTCCCAATTAAATTTATTACCTTCTTAGGAGTTTCCACGATGTCAATAAGTCTAATTTATTTTTTTATTACATTGGTAAAAAGATTCACAAGTGGTTATGTTCCGGAAGGATTTACGGCTATCATTTTTTTAATTATTCTCTTCGGCGGGGTTCAGTTAATTTCTATTGGTATTATTGGGGAATACTTGATACGTGTTTTTTTTCAAGTGAAAAAGCGCCCTTTATTTATTATTAAAGAATTAATTGTTGATAAAAAGGAAATCAAAAATAATGATTTTAGTTCGAAATTATTCTAATTAGTACTTTATCAATTATCGGTTTCATTTGTATAAAAGTATATACTTTTAAAGAGTTATAAATTAGGAGTTAAAATAAAAAATAGGTTTGTGAAATGAAAAAACTAGGAATAGTTATAACGGACGGAGTTGGTTATCGTAATTTTATCATGAGTAATTTTTTGACGGAAGCCGCACAACAATTTGATTCAGTTACCCTATATTCAGGCTTGCCGATAAGTGCTTATGATAATATTCCCCAATCCAATATAATTATCAAAGAATTAGATGTTTTTGTGGAAGGAAAAGTAACATGGTTTTTTAGAAAATGGAAGGAAGTGGCGCATTTAAAACAGTACTGCTCTTTTTACGGAATGAAAGACAATTTGGCTGTAGGCTATCCGAAAAATAATTCGGCTCGTTCCCTCTTGATCAAGATTATATATTTTTTTACCCGTTTTATTCATTCTAATGGCAGTATTTTGTTGGTCGAAAAATTGCAATTCGGGTCGTTTTCTAATCATAAAATCACGAAAACTTATTTGCAATTACTTCGGGAAGACAAACCAACACATCTCTTTTTTACGCATCAAAGGCCTCCATTTTTAGCGCCTTTTTTATATGCAGCACAACAATTAAAAATACCCGTGAGCACTTTTATTTTTAGCTGGGACAATTTGGCTTCTAAAGGACGAATGCTGGGTTCTTTTGACTATTTTTTGGTTTGGAGTAATTTGATGAAAGCCGAATTGATGTTTTTTTATCCCAACGTGGAAAAGGAAAATGTGAAAGTGGTAGGAACCCCACAATTTGAGCCTTATGTAATGAAGAAGTATGAAACTACAGCTGAAGACTTTTACACAAAATTCCAATTGGATGCTAATGTTAAGACCATTTGCTACAGCTGTGCCGATGTTTCCTTAGGTAAAAATGACCCCATAGTTATAGCAGCTATTGCCAAGGCAATAAGAAATAATGCCTTGATAATTCCAAGCCAACTTATTGTAAGAACTTCTCCCGCCGAAGACGATGCCAGATTCAAAGACATCAGGGAAGAATTTCCGGAGATAATTTGGAATGTTCCGAAATGGATGTTGACTCGGGAAAATCATGCCGAAACCTGGTCGCAACGAATTCCCACCGAGGACGATATTACGGATTTACGGTCCCTGTTGGAACATGTCGATTTGAATATCAATATGTGCTCGACTATGAGTCTGGATTTTATGTTGTTTGACAAGCCTGTAATCAATACCGTTTTCGGTAATCCAGAAAATGGCTTGTACGATGATCAGAGGTTTTTAAATTATGATCATTTTAAAAAAGTAGTCAACAGTCATTGCGTGACCATTGCTAAAAATAAGGAAGAATTGATAAGTCAAATTAATGACGCCTTGATTAATCCTAAGTCTAGAATAACAGAAAGAAAAGCAATGATTGACTTGCAGATTAGTGAACCCTTATTGCACACCAGCAAAAGAATTGTGGAAACCTTATCCAAATTTCATGATTGAACATCGAAAAATAGCTGTACTCTGTAATTATGAACTGTTGTCGGAAAGGGTAGGTGGAATGGACTACTTTTTTTGGCTTTTTGATCAACAATGCAAAGAAAGAGGCATGCAGATTGACTGGTTTTTCCCGAATTTATCCCATCATGGAGAGTATTCTAACCTGAGTATTTATGACTGTAGTTATAATGTGGAGATTTTTTTTATTGATTTTTGTAAGGTAAATAAAAAAGGTTATTCCCATATTATAACTCATTTCTTAGAACTGTGCACGCCTTCTTTTTATAAAATAAAGCAGTTTTCTAAAGCTAAAATTATTGCAATAGATCACAATCCAAGGCCTTTAAACGGTTATCCGCTGAAGAAGAAAATTGAAAAAAAAATTAAAGGGATTTTATTTTCAAGATATATTGATGTTTTTGTTGGGGTTTCTCAGTATACTGTAAATGAAATTTTAAAAGATTTTGGAAATCATTTGAAAAAGAAGACCAGAACTATTTATAATGGTGTTGTAATTGAAGGTATTATTGAAAGAAAATATCGTGATATTGTAAAGCCTGTTTTTTTAGTAGCATCGCATTTAAGAGAATCCAAAGGGATTCAAGATCTGATTGTTGCTGTTTCTCTTCTTCCTATCGAAATAAAAAATGACATTAAAATAGATCTTTACGGAGATGGCCCTTATAAAAACAATTTGATTGAAAGCATAGACCAATTTAATTTACAAAATTGCTTCACTTTTATGGGCAGTAAGCCCAACTTAAAACAATTGTATTCGAATTATGATTATATGTTACAGCCTAGCCATATGGAGTGTTTCAGTTTGTCCATACTCGAGAGCCTTGCCGCCAATGTACCGGTAATTACAACAAATGTAGGAGGTAATGAAGAGGTAATTGCTGATGGTGAAAACGGATTTATTTTTAGAGCAAATGATATCCATGAATTGAAAGATATTCTTGAAAAGGTTTATTTAGGACAAAAAAAAATTGAAGGTAATACAAGATTAGCGGTGGAGAATTTTTTTTCATTAACAAAAATGGTTGCCAATCATTTGGCTTTGGTATTGGAGAATAAATCTTAATTTTACATTCTTAAATTTGTTACATTAGTCTATGTTTTTTAATTCCTTATCTTTTGCTGTTTTCCTGCCCATAGTATTCTTGCTATATTGGTTTGTATTTAATAAAACCAAGAGTGCACAAAATGCAATCCTCATTGTAGCGAGTTATTACTTTTATTCCTGTTGGGATTGGCGGTTTTTGTTTCTATTGGTTTTCTCCACTTTTTTGGATTACTATACCGGTATTAGAATCGAGAAGGCTAAGACCGAAACTGCTCGAAAATTTTGGTTTTGGTCGAGTATTATTATGAATCTGGGATTTCTGGGTATATTTAAATATTATAATTTTTTTGCTGCTTCTTTTTCGGAATTGTTGAACGGTTTCGGATTGCAAACGAGTCCGCTATTGTTAAATGTTATTCTTCCTGTTGGTATCTCTTTTTATACTTTTCACGGATTATCGTATGTGATTGATATTTATTTGAAACGAATTAAAGCCGAATATAATTTTGTAGATTACTCCTTGTTTGTTAGTTATTTTCCATTGTTGGTTGCGGGGCCAATTGAAAGAGCCACTCATTTACTGCCACAAGTAAAAGTAAAAAGAACCTTTGATTTTGAAAAAGCCAAAGAAGGTGTTTATCAAATCATCTGGGGATTAGTGAAGAAAGTGGTCATTGCCGATACTTGTGCGACTTATGCTAATGCCATTTTTGATAATTATACTTCAATGAATTCCTTGTCGTTGATATTGGGAGCGGTGTATTTTGCTTTTCAAATTTATGGTGACTTTTCTGGCTATTCCGATATGGCATTAGGAATGTCCAAATTGTTCGGATTGGATTTGTTACGAAATTTTAATTATCCTTATTTCTCAAGAGACATCGCCGAGTTCTGGCGTCGTTGGCATATTTCCTTGTCTTCCTGGTTTCGTGATTATGTTTATATTCCTTTGGGAGGAAGTAAAGGAAGTAAACTGAAACAGGTTCGTAATGTATTTGTAATTTTTTTATTGAGTGGTTTTTGGCATGGCGCCAATTGGACTTTCATAGCATGGGGTTTTATTAACGCTCTTTATTTTTTACCATTATTGCTTCGAGATAAAAATCGTTCTAATATTGAAACGGTTCAGTTGCAATGGGATTTTAGTTCACTAAAAGTATTGGGGAGTATAGTTACAACTTTTGCTTTATGTTGCTTAGCTTGGGTGTTTTTTAGGGCGAAATCCATAGAAGCTGCATTTGATTATATAGGACGTATTTTTACCGATATAAATTTTCAAGCACAATACTTAGAAAATGAGCGCTACAGCTACGAAATCCTATTGCTGGTTGTTGCTTTTGTTGTAGTGGAATGGAATAGCAGGACTAAAATTGAACCTATATCGGGAAGATATAGCGCGTTGAAAGTAGCATTATGTATCATGGCTATTGTCGCTTTGGGTACTTATTCTGATTATAAGGAATTTATCTATTTTCAATTTTGATTTAATTAGGTGAGGCCGAATGCTTCATCTCCGCTTAGTATAAACTTAAGAAGTGACAGCGATTAATAAAATACTGTCGTAAAACAGTGCTTTCATTAGTACAAACAATAATAATAGAAATTTAAAAATGAAATCTTTTTTACTTTTTACTGCAAAATTACTGCTGATTACCTTGGTAGTTCTAGGGTTGTTGGATGTGCTTTACACTCTGGTTTATAAACAATCCTCCAGTAGGAATAAAATAGCCTATGTTTACAATTCAAAAGCTAGAGATTATGATGTAGTGATTTTAGGTTCTTCTAGAGCGAATAATCATTTTGTAGCACCGCTATTTGAAGAGAAAGGATTAAAAACGTTTAATTATGGAATGAGTGGAGGCCATTTGTTTGAAGCTTCTTTATTATTGAAGCTAATGGTAGAACGCGGATATCACATAAAAAATGTGATTCTGGAAGCTGATTTGAATTTGTCTAATGAGCAACAATCAGAGAGTGTAGCAGCTAAATTTTTGCCTTATATTCACCAGTCTAAAACAATTAAAAATCATTTTTCAGAGCAGAACCATTTTTGGGCATTGTACTATATTCCTTTTTACCGCTACATTACTTTTGAACCGCGTATTGGGTTTAGAGAAATGTATGACACAGCGAGAAACAAACCATCGAATGTTTTAGAGCGTCTAGGGTATTATCCTTTAGGTATTAAAAAAGGGAATATGAAAAATAACCTTACCAATTTAAAACCGTTACATAATAAATACTATGAAGAAATTAAGCAAATTTGTAAAGCCAATAATATCAAATTGATTGCGGTTATGACGCCCATGTGCTCTAATACTAAAGGATTGGATTATTTTCACAAAGTAAATGCAATCTATCCTGAAATTCACAATTATGAAGGTGTCGTTCAAGGGGATCAGTATTTCTCTTCCTGCGGACATTTAAATGATTCAGGGGCAAGGTTGTTTACAAAGATAATTTTAAAAGATTTTTTCAAAAAGTAAGATATGAAAATTGCCTTTTTAACACCAGAATATCCACACTCTAAAACCGGAACCTCCGGTGGTATTGGTACCAGTATCAAGAACTTGGCTTTAGGGCTTTTACAACAAGACTGTTCGGTTCGGGTTTTAGTTTATGGACAAAAGGAAGAGGGTATTTTTGATGATAATGGTGTTTGTATTCAACAAATAAAAAATGTAAAACTAAAAGGATTATCCTGGTATCTTACGCGGAAAAAGCTCCAGGAAATTATCGATAGCTTATACAATGAAAAAGAAATTGATTTGGTAGAAGCGCCTGATTGGACTGGTATTACTTCTTTTATCTCCCCTAAGAAATGTCCAATCGTTATTAGGTTGAATGGTTCGGATACGTATTTCTGTCATTTAGATCAGCGACCTGTGAAATGGTTTAATAAATTTAATGAAAAAAGAGCATTGCAGAAAGCCGACGCCTTGATTTCAGTAAGTCAGTTTACAGCTGATAAAACAAATGAAATTTTTGTATTAGAAAAGAAATTCACGATTATTCCAAATTCGATTGATATAGGGCTGTTTAGTCAGAGTAATAGTGATAATGAAAAAAATAAAGACAGTAATACTATTCTTTATTTTGGTAGCTTAATCCGGAAAAAAGGATTGTTGGAATTACCCCTTATTTTTAATGAAGTAATAAAAAAAAGACCCGATGTAAAATTAGTATTGGTTGGTAGAGATGTGTCTGATATACTATCCGGAAATGTTTCAACTTGGGAGATGATGCACGAGCTTTTTACGGAAGAGGCAAGGAAATATGTAAACTATTTGGGAAGTGTGCCCTATGAAGACGTAAAAAAGCAGATTAATGCAGCAACACTTTGCGTTTTCCCTACATTTGCTGAAGCACTTCCAGTTTCCTGGATAGAAGCGATGGCCATGCAAAAACCAATTGTAGCTTCCAGCGTAGGCTGGGCAACTGAAGTGATTGATGATGGGATAGATGGTTTTTTAGTGCATCCAACTGATCATATTGTTTATGCAAATAAAATTATTGACTTGCTTGAAAATAAAGAATTGCAAAAAGAATTTGGCCTAAAAGCAAGAGAAAAGGCAGTCCTGAAATTTAGCATGGAAACAGTGGCACAACAGAGTATTTCATTTTATAATAGTTTAACCGTAGCAAATGAAAAAGCAATTAAAAAAAATCATTAGTACCCTTTTTCCAAAAGGCAATTTCAAGGAAAGGGTGAAATTGTTTTATTACAGTATTAATACACCAAGCCAAACTTCCTATGAGCTAATTAGTACAAGTGAAAAGAAAACGGTTTATAAAACGATTTTTCAGGATTTGTCGTTGATTACAAACGAAGCCTTGTATTTTGTTGCTCCTGATTTTAAGTACTATCAGCATTTTTATAAAGTAAAACGCAATGATGTCATTGTTGATGCAGGAGCAAATTGTGGACATTTGTCAATATTATTCTCAAAACTAACAGGTGAAAAAGGAATTGTTTATGCCTTTGAACCCGATACGTTTAACATCGCGAGAATTCATACTAATATGCAATTAAACAAGGAACTGCCTGAAAACATCAAAATCGAGGAGTTGTTGTTATGGAATGAAAATGAGTTGGTTGATTTTTACGAGGCTGGAACAGTAGGCTCTTCCGCTGTTTGGATTCCCGACACCGACAAATGTGTCAAAAAACAAGCAATACGGATTGATGACTGGGTGTTGAATAATAATATTAAAAAATTGGATTTTGTTAAAATGGATATCGAAGGTGCCGAAATTGAAGCTTTGGACGGATGCATAAAAACTATTCAAAATCTTTCTCCAAATTTTGCTATTGCTTCCTATCATATTGTAAATGGTGAGCCAACCTATATTAAAGTCGAAGAATTCTTCAAAAAAATGGACTATCCATATAAAACGGTACGATTTAGAAAGAATGAAATTATAACCTTCGCCGGAGCATCAATAAAAAATTAATTCTATGATAATTATTTATCATAATGGACCTAAAGTTGTAGCATTAAGTAATTCATATCGTATAGATAAACTTAATAATTTATCTATAGTTGGATCTCTTATGCTGTTAGCCAAAGCATATCCAGATGCTATTTTGGTATGGTGTCATGCCAGTTTAAGAGAACAGTTAAATATTTTGGAAATTGAAAATTTATTTCATCATCAGAAATTATTACTTTCTTATAATCCGTCTGATACTCTTTTTTTAGACAAAAGTATTGGCTATGTCGAAGAATCTCCATTTATAAAGATTAATAAGTCAGTAACTTTTCCAACCTGGCAAATGAGTAGTGTAGTTGGCGCAATTCATTCTTCTGTTTTATTGGCTTTAAAAGATGAAGTTCGATATGATAAAAATTTTGATTATTTTTTATGTTCATTGGCCAAGTTGGGAATGCGAAAGGGATTGTTATGCTATTCTGAACCTAAACTTTTAAAAGAGAATTCCAATAGCCTTTCAATAAAAACCAATGCCTATATTCTTTTTCGTTTTGTGAAACAGCATTATAAAACACAATGGACATTTTTATTGTTGTTGAATTTACTGTTGTATGAAAGAAAATTTCCGGTAGTACCTTTTATTTGTTCGCTTTTTTATAAGAATAGGAGTAAGGCGAATATTGACTTGGATAGTGTTACGGCTCGATCATCGAGGAAAATTATAGAGAAGGTAACTGTCGATGTCATTATTCCTACTATTGGAAGAAAAAACTATTTGTATGATGTTTTAATGGATTTAAAATCACAAACCCATTTGCCAACTAATGTCATTATAGTTGAACAAAATTCAAACGAAGGAAGTGAATCAGAATTGGATTATTTAATCGATGAAATTTGGCCGTTTATTATAAATCATACTTTTACCCATCAAACGGGTGCCTGTAATGCAAGGAATATTGCTTTGCAACAAATATCAAGTGAATGGGTTTTCTTTGCTGATGATGATATTCGGATAGAGAATAATTTGATCCAAAAAGCATTAGAAGAGATAGAAAAATTTGGGGTTAAAGCAATTTCTATAAAGTGTTCTCAAAAGAAGAAAGACCCGAAAGAGCGTGTTGTTTTTCAATGGGTAACATTTGGTGCCGGTTGTAGTTTTGTATTTTCGGATAGTTTGAAGAATTGTAAATTTAAGATGGGCTATGAATTTGGCTTTGGTGAAGATGGTGATTTTGGTATGCAGCTGCGAAATCAAGGTTGTGATATTTTGTATTTACCAGAACCTGAAATACTGCATTTGAAAGCTCCTGTTGGTGGTTTTAGAACAAAACCTGAGTTGCAGTGGCAAAAAGATTCTATTCAACCCAAACCTTCTCCCACCATAATGTTGTATCAGATTTTAAATCATACCCAAGAGCAAGTTCGAGGTTATAAAACAACTTTGTTTTTCAAGTATTATAAATATCAAACCATAAAAAATCCAAGCCGTTATTTTATAAATTATAAAAAGCAATGGAAAAGAAGTGTTTTATGGGCTAATGAACTGAAAAAAGCAGAATGAAATTTACACTAATTATATGCACTTATATGCGTCCTCAGCCTTTGCTGCAACTGTTGCGGTCGGTTCAGGAGCAAACCGTATATCCTGATGAAATCCTGATTATTGATGGATCAAAAAATAATGAGACTGAAATTGCTCTGGAAGAAAATCATTTCGAAAATCTATCTTATTTTCTTGTTCCATCGACTCATCGCGGTTTAACCAAACAAAGAAATTATGGTATTGAGAGAGTTGGAAATGATGTTGAAGTTGTTTGTTTCTTGGATGATGATACAGTTTTAGAAAAGGATTATTTCGAACGCTTATTAAACACCTATCAAATATATCCGGAAGCCTTGGGAGTAGGCGGCTATATTATCAATGATACAGAATGTGAATGGGTAGGGTCTGATTATCAAGCTAAAGCAGATGAGTACTTTTTTGATGGATGGAAGCGAAAGGATGGAAGTCGATTTATATTGAGAAAAAGATTGGGCCTAGACAGCGACTGTTTGCCAGGATTTTTACCGTTATTTTCCCATGGAAGAAGTGTAAGTTTTTTACCTCCTAGCGGAAAAATTTATGAAGTTGAACAATTGATGGGCGGGGTTTCTTCTTTTAGAACGAAAGTTTTTAGAACGATACAATTCTCTTCCTATTTTGAAGGGTATGGTTTGTATGAGGATACAGATTTCACCTTGAGGGTAGCCAAAATAGGTAAATTATATGTGAATACGGCAGCTAAATTAAGTCATTTTCATAACGCATCAGGGAGGCCTAATCAATACCAATATGGGAAAATGGTAGTGAGGAATGGTTGGTATGTCTGGAGAATCAAGAACTCGAAACCAGACTTTGAAGCAAAATTGAAATGGCATAGCATCACGCTGCTGTTAACATTGATTCGATTCAGCAATAGCTTTACCTCCAGTAATAGAAAACAAGCATTCACTGAGGCTACAGGCAGAACAGTGGGCTGGTGGAGTTTGTGGTTTAATAGACCGATTTAATCAAAATAAAAAAATTGAAGCATGAAAAGAATAGTTGATTTTGTAATTAAACATCCAATTAGCATAACTGCCTTGGTCTGTTTTTTATTCTATTTTTTGCCTTTTAAACCTAAACCTTTTGGTGATGGAGAATACCATGAAGGTACAATTCAGTTAATAGACTATATTGTAAATGGTTTTGATGGAAATGTGCGTGTTGACAAAGGGTTGTTTACCTTGTTTTATTATTTTGTTCCTTATTCCTTTGCTTATGTTTTTCATAGCGACACTCTTTATTATCTTTTTGGAATTATTTTCAATTCGGTTGTTACCTGTTTTGCTATTAAATATTTATTCGCTTCTCTTGATTTAATGAACTTCTCTATCAAATCAAAGTTTTGGGTAATAGTAGTTATGACTTTATTTCCCATACATGTCTATTATGCCTATGGAATTTTGGCGGAAAGTGCCGCTTTTTTGGCCGTTACTCTTTTTATATATAGTTGGGTGAAAATTACTACTAATTCAACTTCTGTCAAATATTTTTTAATTCTAGCACTGTCAATGATGATGTTAGAAGGTACTAGGCCTAATTTATTGCCCTTTTTAGTGCTGTTTTTACTTTATGTTTTGATTACAAAGATTGAATGGAAGAATAAAATAATTTTTATTTCGACATTGGTTCTAATGCTGTTTTTATTGACAACTGTTGAAAGTAAAATTAATAATACCGATAGAGTTTATAAAAAAGACATGTTTAGAAATCAGTTGCTTTGGTCAAGATTTGAATTGCGGGATGAACCATTCAATTGGTTGCCTCAGCACGGTCAAGATGAATTTGCTTCTTCTGATTATCGTAATAATCTTTTAAAAAGAAAGGAATTGGATTCTATTTGCGATGCCAATAAACAGGATAAAACGACTTACTTTATCAATTGGGTTACGAATGATATCATCGATAATCCCGGACTGACGGTACGACAATATGTATTGAAATTTTTTCAATCGCAAAGTTTTATTATTTCTCCATTAATGAAATCAAATAAGAGTAATTTTGTTAAATATGGGGTTCACATTTATATCAATAGTATCAATTATGTCTTAGTTTTAACGTCACTTTGGGCAATGTTTCTGTTGGTGAGAAATAAAGAGTATCAATTGTTCTTCCCGATTTTATTTCTGTGGGGCTCGAGTTTAGTCTTTGTCTTTCTCTTCCATTCGGAGCAACGGTATATGTTTCCGATGCGTCCTGTTTTAATGTTTTTGTTTGCTTATTTTGTTAATTATTATTATCATGGAAAATCGCTTTCTGTAGTAGTTTCATAAGAATTTATTTTTTTGAAATTTTAAATAAAAACAAATGAATTTTACCATCATTACGCATGTGCCTCATATCCTGGACCAACGCAATTATTTTGCTTATGGTCCTTATGTTCATGAAATGAATATTTGGGTAAAGCAGGTCGATAAAATAATTATTGTAGCGCCAATTAGCGTGTCCACTAAAACAGTTATTGATACTTCCTATGAGCACGAGAATATTGCATTTAAAGCTATTGATAGTTTCGATATCTTAAGTATGAGAAGCATTTTCGGAACTATTTTAAAAACGCCAAGAATCAGTTGGCAAATTTATAAGGCCATGAGAAAAGCCGATCATATCCATTTGCGATGTCCGGGAAACATCGGTTTATTAGGGTGTCTGATTCAGATTTTGTTCCCTAATACTCCCAAAACAGCTAAATATGCTGGTAACTGGGATCCAAATTCAAAACAACCCTGGAGTTACCGTTTACAGAAATGGATTCTGAGCAATACATTCCTCACCCGAAATATACAAGTTTTAGTCTATGGTAAATGGAATGGAAGCTCCAAAAATATAAACCCTTTTTTTACTGCGACTTACTATGAAATTGACAAGCTACCCATTCTCATTAGAAATCTAAATGGGGCCGTTCGTTTTGTTTTTGCAGGGGCTTTAGTTAAAGGTAAAAACCCTTTGTACACCATTCAATTAATTGAAGTTTTGTTCAATAAGGGATATAATGTTACTTTAACTTTGTATGGGGAAGGAATGGAGCGCAATATGCTGGAGAAGTATATTGCGGATAATCGGTTAAAGACAATAATTCAATTACAAGGAAATCAATCGAAAGAAACTATTCAAAAGGCGTATCAGGACAGTCATTTTGTGGTTTTGCCTTCCGATAGCGAAGGTTGGCCAAAAGCCCTTGCCGAAGGCATGTTTTGGGGATGTGTTCCACTAGCAACATCAGTATCTTGTGTTCCGTTTATGCTGGATTATGGGAAAAGAGGAGTTTTACTGGAAATGGATTTGCAAAAGGATGTTGTAGCCATAGAAGCACTTTTAAAAAATCAAATGGATTTTGATTTTAAAAGTGAAAGTGCCTCAGCTTGGTCCAGGCAATATACTTTGGATGTTTTTGAAAAGGAAGTTATCGGTCTATTAAGTAAAAACTAAATTAGCAAATGAAAAAAAAGTGCTTAGTAGCGCTCCTCTTTTTTGTTATTGCGGTGGTCGCAATAATTAACTATAGAACTCCTTTTGTTCAACAAGACAAGGGGGGGTGGTCTATAGGGTACGGTGCGTCGACTCGTTATCCAGAGAAGATTGAAGTAGCTAAAAATACTATTTATTCTATCGAAAAGTTAAAAGCTCAAAATGATAGTACTCTTTTTCTGGCAGATCCTTTTTTTCTGAAAGAAAAGGATACTTTTTATCTGTTTTTTGAACATAAAAAGAACAAATCAAATGGAGATGTTGGTTTGCTAACCTCTGTAGATGGAAAGAAATACCAGTATAGAGGAACTGTTTTAACACAAAAATTTCATTTGTCTTATCCTCAGGTTTTCAAATATAAGAACGATTTTTATATGGTACCGGAGACTAAGCAAGCTAATGCATTGCTCTTGTATAAGGCACATCGGTTTCCTTATGATTGGAGGATTTGTGATACTTTGGTTAAGAATGTTGCACTCGTGGATCCTTCTATCTATTTGTCGGATTCGCTAAATGTTTTAGTGGCGACGGATTATGAAAAAAACATGTATTTATACGAGGCAGACTCCTTATTTGGAAAATGGAAATTACATAGAAAACCAATTGCTTTGAGGGGTACAGAAGCGAGGGCCGGTGGACGTTTTTTTGCGGATAAAAACGGATTAATTTTACCGGTACAAAATTGTACAAAAGGCTATGGGTATGGAGTATCTTTGTATCGTTTCACCTTTATAGACGGAAGTTATGTTGCGGAAAGAGAAGCCCCCTTTTTTTTAATGGCAAATGAAAATATAAAAGAATTTAATGCGGGAATGCATCACTTGGATATTCAGCGTTTAGATGCCACGCATTACTATTATGTTTATGATGGGAATCGCCTAGCCAGTAATTCCACATATCTAAATTTCAGAGGGCCGTTAAAGTGGAATTACATGGATTTAAAAAGTTGGATTATAAGAAAATGGGAATACTTCAATTAATAGATAGTTTAGAAGCTGGAGGAGCAGAGCGCATGGCCGTAAATTATGCTAACGCTCTCGTTAATCATGTTTCTTTTTCGGGATTGGTAGTGACTCGAAAAGAAGGGCCATTGCGTAATCAGGTCGATGAAAAGGTGTCGTATCTGTTTTTAAACAAGGAAAGAACACTCGATTTCAAAGCGATACTTAGACTCCGAAAATATGTATTACAGAACAAGGTATCGGTTGTCCATACGCACAGTACTTCTTTTTTTTTAGCTTTTCTTTTAAAACTAACGCTTCCATCGCTTCAATTAATTTGGCATGATCATTATGGCAATAGTGAATTTTTATCAAAAAGACCGATACATGCTTTAAGAATAATAATTCCTTTTTTTAGTGGGGTTATAGCGGTAAATCAGAACTTAAAAAGATGGACCGAAGAAAAATTAAGTTTTAAAAAAGTGATCTATCTTCCCAATTTTCCATCCGAAGAAAAAGGCGTCGATGAACAAACTATTTTAAAAGGGATTGCAGGAAAAAGGATTGTGTCTTCGGCAAATTTGAGAGTGCAGAAAGATCATTTTTTATTGTTGGAAGTAGCCAGAAAGTTAAAAGTTTCTCATCCCGACTGGACCTTTCATTTGATCGGAAAAGATTTTAAAGATGAGTATTCCCAGCAAATTAAGGATTTAATAGTTACCTTCAATTTAGAAAAAAATGTGTTTCTTTACGGCACTAAATCGGATGTGAAAAATATTTTAGAAGAAGCAACAATAGCAATTTTAACCTCTCAATCTGAAGGTTTGCCCGTAGCACTTTTAGAATATGGATGGTATAAAAAACCTGTTGTCGTGACTGCTGTAGGTGAGATTTCGGCATTGATTCAAAATGGCAAAAATGGTTTCATTGTAGCTGCTCGGGAAAGCGAATTGTTTTACGATGCGCTTGTTGCATTAATAGAAAGTAAAACATTACAAATGAATTTTGGGAATGCATTTTATAAAACCATTGTCGAAAATTATTCAGAAGAAATCGTAATAAAAAAATATTTAAATTGGTTGCTTAATAATTGCAAATGAAAAAAGAGGATCAATCCTATCTCTATTTAATCCTGCTCCATGTTGTTATTGGGCTTGTGATTTATGTAGCACCTTTTACCTCAAAAATTTATGGCTATTTTATTTATTTATTTTTGTTTTTGTATATCATTAAAAAACAAAATAAAAATAATGAAGCGCTTATTGCAGCAGCTTATGTGGTGGGAAGTGAGGTTTTCTTGAGAATGACGCAAGGGAACCCTTTGTATGAAATCTCCAAATACGGAGTAATGATTTTTCTTGTAACCGGGATGTACTTTAGCGGTTTTTCAAAAGGTGCCGTGCCGTATTGGTTGTATTTATTATTATTAGTTCCCAGCTTGGTGCTCACTACTTTTGTGTTGAATTTTGATACCAACATCAGAACAACCATAGCTTTTAATATTTCGGGTCCCGTATGTCTAGGATTAGCCTCTTTGTACACTTTTAGGCGAAAAATTCCATTAGATCAAATGAATAATGTCTTGTTAAGCATGGGTTTGCCTATTATTAGTTGTATGGTCTACTTAACATTTTATACACCAAATATTAGAGATCTTATTACCAGTACCCAATCCAATTTTGAAACTTCTGGAGGGTATGGTCCCAATCAGGTAGCCACCATTTTGGGCTTGGGCATGTTTATTTTTTTTTCCAGAGTCATATTAGAATCACAAACCAAATTTTTATTATTCGTAAACTTACTTATTGCCCTAAATATAACTTACCGTGGGATGCTTACCTTTTCCAGAGGGGGTATGATTACTGGTTTTATGATGATTGTTTTGTTATTGTTCTTTTTGTATTTTAAATCTAATTTTAGAGGAAAAGTAAAACTTAATTATATTATTGTCTTTGTTACGCTGGCTATGATAGCAACTTGGAGCTATACTTCTTTTCAGACCAGTGGATTGATTGACAAACGTTATGCTAATCAGGACGCAAAGGGAAGAGTGAAAGAAAGCAAATTTACAGGGAGAGAAGAAATTGCACAAGATGAAATTAATCTTTTTCTGAAGAATCCTGTTTTTGGGGTTGGTGTCGGAAAAGGCAGGGAAGCCCGGGAAGTCGAAACAGGAGACGCTTCTTTATCACACGATGAAATCACTCGAATGCTTGCGGAACATGGGTCTTTGGGTGTCATGGCCTTGTTGATCCTGTTTTTTACACCGTTGGCTTTGTATTTGGAAAATAAGTTCAACATGTTTTTGTTGTGTTTTGTCTTGTTTTGGTTTTTAACCATTAACCATGCGGCAATGCGTACTGCGGCACCTGCTTTTGTGTATTCTTTGTCTTTGCTTAATGTGCAGTTGGGGGGAGGTTCTAAAAAAGAAAGTAAATTAACTAGTTAGAGAAGGTCTGTTTTTATTGATGGCGCTGTTCTCGATACTATTTTTATTTCATTTTGAGTAAGAAAAATCTTGAAGAAGCAGCACTGATCGAGGGTTGTTATCTAATTAGGTCTAAGTTTATCAGATTAATATGTTAAAAAGAGAATTTTGTTAAAAAAATTAACATATCTTAAATTTACTTCACGGCAAAAGCACTAAATTGCACCAAAATCCTAAATACCATCCATGTTTTCAGTTGACAAAATGCATTTTGAGATATCGGAGCGAATGATGATTCTTCGTTTCTTTGATATTTTTTTTGTTTTGGGAGCCTTGTTCCTGGTGGGTTATGTATTTGATTTTGATTATTTCACAATCTCCACTACTAATCGCTATTGGATTATAGTTTTAGGAGTTTATCTTAATCTTTTGGGGACTATATTCGAAATGTATAATCTTCAAGTAGCCAGCAATCAGTTTCAGGTGTTACGAGGTACTATTCTTACATCATCAACAACCGTTTTGGTGTATTTGTTAACCCCTTTCTTTTCTCCGGAATTGCCAACCAAAAGAATCGAAATCCTCTTGTTTTATCTGGTTGTATTCACGTCCTTGTTTTTATGGAGAATGTTTTATGTAGCATTTTTAGCTTCCAATAGGTTTCTTCAGCATGCCGTTTTGATATGTGATAAAGAGCAGGTAAAGGAGTTGATCCAAGGATTAGAGCATATTGATCCGCATTATAAAATAGTTGCGTTTGTAAATGCCAATCCTAGCGAAGATGAAATGTCGCATTACCACTATGTTCCAAGTATTAAAAGGGAAGAGTTGTTTGCCTTTGTAAAAGAAAATCCTATATCTGAAATTGTAATTGCCTCTCAAAAAACAGAAGGAATTACCACTGAATTGTATCAGCAATTACTTCGTTTACTGGAGTCCGGGAGCATTATTCGGGAGTATACCCAGGTGTATGAAAGTAAAACACATCGAATTCCGGTACATTATATGTCGAGAGATTTTTACCGATTTTTTCCTTTTAGCAGAAGCAATCACAATAAGTTGTATCTGTTAGGTGTGAGAGTTTTTGAAATAGGCACTTCGATACTTGGATTGGCTATTGGTCTGTTCTTATGTCCATTGATTGCAATTGGTAATGCAATCGGAAATAGAGGAAAGTTGTTTTATACTCAGGAACGAGTAGGCAAAGACGGAGTGGTATTTGAAATTTTAAAATTCAGAACCATGATCAGTAATGCGGAATCAAACGGTGCTGTTTTCACCACCCCAGACGACGCCAGGGTAACGGTATTTGGGAAGTTTCTAAGAAAAACAAGAATTGATGAATTCCCTCAATTTATAAATATTTTAAAAGGGGATATGGCGGTTATAGGTCCTCGTCCCGAACGCCCTTTTTTCGTCAAGGAAATAGCTGAAATAATGCCTTTTTATGAAACCAGACACATTATTAAACCAGGTCTTACCGGTTGGGCACAAGTCAATTATGCTTATGGGGTGACCATTGATGACAGCTTGATCAAACTGCAGTACGATCTGTATTATATCAAACACAGAAGTGTTTTTCTGGATTTGAATATTGCTTTTAAAACAATTACTACTGTATTGTTTTACAGAGGGCAGTAGTTTTTAAATGATGATTGGTATGCGTTTTTTATTCTGAATGGCCAGTCTCACTAAAATAATTCCACTTGCAATTACCAAAGGCAGTACAATAAACAAGTGCGCTTTATTGATTATAATGATCAGGTAAATAAGTACCGAGAGGATATTGAATGCTGCCAGGTTGTAAATCCCTTTTTTGTTTTTTGTTGCGTAAAAATAAAGCAGTCCTAATAGGGTTGGATTAAACAACAAAATATTATAATTATAGGCTAATTCTTTATGAAGTGAACAAAATCCCACAAACGCGAAGAATAGACCTAATAACCCCATGATAGTAAGGTAAAACAAATCAATACTTTTCTTATTGATCAGGACAACGAAACCAAGAAGTAGGATATAGCTATAGCTGTTATTCCACCAAGAGCCGGAAACTTCTTTTTTGAATTCGATTATGGTTTTGTTTTCGGGAGCCAAGGGCTGATTCTGAAAAGAAACTTTTTTGAGGCTTTTTTGTAATTCGTAAGGCAGAAAGATTTGCGTTCCCAGTCCATCCACTTTTTTGCCGAAGATGATGCTCGTTCCTAATTTTTCGTAAAAGTGATTGTCAAAATAAGGATACAGTATTGTTCTATAGGTGATATCGGTATCTGCATTTTTAACAATTGCGACTGTGTCTAGTGTCTTATTGATGATATCAACCACCATTGATGTACAGTTTTTGTCAATAAATTTATATGTGTAATGACTTTCTCCTGAAGCTAATGAGGTGTTGAGGTTGTCGAATAATTGTTGTTTCAACGGTGAAGGAATATTCAATTCCTGCTCATAAACGGATCTTTTTTCATAGGTGTATTCATTGATGAAGTCAGCGTAGGGATGCACTACGGCAAAATACTGTAAATCTCCTTTGATGAATTTCATAACGAAATTAGGCGTATTAAAGTCGAAAGCGCCATAGTTATAGACTAGGTCGATCTTATTGGAAGCATCGCTGATCCTAATTGCGGTATGACCAAACATGGAATAGGATTCGTTGCCCGTACCACAAGTGAGCACGCTGACTTTTGCCTCTTTTGACAATAAAAGGTTTTGAGCGAAACTATGGTGTGTAGTTGCAAACAGGAATAGGAAAAAGGAAATTTTTTTTAATAAAGAAATATTCATGTGTCTTGCTGTTTTATTGTCCTTATGTTATTTTTAATGGTTTAAGATTTTTTAAATTAATTTCTAAACAACCCTAAATCTACTTTTACTGAAAAGATATTCGAATACAAAGCAGTACTCTGATTGCCTAAGTCAGTCAATGCATAATCAATCTGGATGCCTTTGTACTTAAATCCCAATCCAATATTGGGCTGAAAACCTACTTTTTCGGTGCTGTCCAGCTGTTCTACATTTTGAAAATTTCCCACACCTGCACGTACAAAGACCAAATCGGTATACCCAAATTCCAATCCTATCGCGGGATCGATACTTACAAAATCAGTCGAGATCAGGTCATTCGTTTTGGTAAATCGCATATTCATATTGGCTGCAGCCAAAAGGCTGTAGTCATACCTGATGATAAACTTTTTGGCGATGCCCAGCTGGGCTTTTGGGGCTGTAATTTCGCTGCTTTCCGGTAATTCCTGGTTTTCTCCGGGTATGGCATTGGCGATTTTTTTGTATTCCTCTTCGTCAATATTCCATACATTGTACGTAGTGGTTATATCACGTAGCATTAATCCAAATTGCCAGCTGTTTTTTTCGAATTGTAATCCAACATCAAAACCAAATCCCCAGGAGCTGGCAAACTTTCCGATGATTCGTCGTATTACTTTGGCATTTACGCCGTATTGAAATCCGGGAACGGGGAGTTCTCGGGCGTACGAAAAGGTGAAGCCATAATCAGCTGTTGAAAAAAGACTGATTCGGTTGTAGTCAATATTGCCTTGACTGTCGATTAATTCCGTGGTATTCAAAATATCATCCACGCCAAAACGGATTAACGAAATTCCCCAAGCGCTCCGATCGTCTAAAGGACTACCATAAGCGATGTAGTCGTATTGTGCAATATTGGCAAAGTAGTTGGCATGCATTAACGATACCTGATGGTCTTCCAGATGCAATAGTCCCGCAGGATTCCAATAGCCTGAATTGACATCGTTAGTGGAGGCCACAACCGTATTTGACATACCTAAGGCAGCTGCATCAACGCCGATATTCATAAACTCATTCGAGTATTTTCTGACCGCTTGACTGTAATTTAGGGTACTGGCCAAAAGCAATACAAATAAGGAGGCTTTTTTCAAGAGTATTGTTTTTACAAACTGAAAGTCTGTTTAATTTTTATCAAAAATATAATTTTTTACTGAGGTTATTTCTTCCTTTGTACAAATATATACTAACAAGAAAGAGCTGTTGAAAAATCTCTATTAAAAAACGTACTTCTCTTTGACTTATTACATTAAATTTGTCAACTTTGGTCCACTAAACTTTATCACTATGAATATTAAAAAGCATGTTCCCAATAGTATCACTTTGCTTAATCTTTTTTGCGGTTGTATCGCTTTGGTTTTCGCATTTCATCGTAATTTTGAAATGGCTTTTTATTTCGTTAGTTTAGGGATATTTTTGGACTTTTTTGATGGCTTTTTTGCCCGTTTGTTTAAAGTTTCCAGCCCGCTTGGTTTGCAGCTGGATTCTTTGGCCGATATGGTTACCAGTGGTGCAGTGCCTGGTTTAGTGATGTATCAGATGATGGTGGACAATTCAACCGGTGGAGAGACTTATTTACAAGTCTTTCCTTATTTGGGTTTCCTAATCACCTTAGGTTCTTGTTACCGTTTGGCGAATTTTAATATCGATACCCGTCAGACTGATTCTTTTATTGGTTTGCCAACCCCTGCCAATGCCTTGTTTATTTTAAGTTTACCGTTGGTTTTAAGTTATTCCGATTCGCTGATTGTTCTTGAACTTTTGACAAATCAATGGGTGCTGTTGGTGATTGCTTTATTGAGCGCGTATATTTTGAATGCTGAAATCCCGCTATTTTCCTTAAAAATCAAAAAGTTTAATTTTGCTGACAATGCCCTTCAAATTAGCTTTCTGGTCCTTTCTCTTTTGTTATTGATTTTCTTCCACTATTTGGGAATTCCTTTACTGATCATCTCTTATGTTTTACTATCGGTCGTGAATAATAAATGGCTAAAAAAGTAAGTTTTTGAATGAAAAGAAAAACGGTTAGAAAAACCACAGCAGTTCGTAAGCCGAAAAAGAAAGCGTCTATTTTCTCGCGTACCTTCGTGAAGTATTCGATTGTTGCTTTTGTTGTTGTACTGCTTATTGCTCTTGGTTATCATTATCGGGAGGGTCTTGCCTATTATTTTAGTTTTAAATCAGATAAGGTTCTGAAAAAGGAGGCGGAAGCCAAACGCATTTCTGATGTTCGAAATTTTCAGGTTTTAGAAAAACACGAAGGAAAAAGTATCGGTGTGGATGTTTCGGAATACCAGGGAAGAATCCGATGGACGTATGTGGATACCTTAGAGGAAAAATATCCCTTAGATTTTGTGTTCATTCGTGCTACAGTAGGAAGAGACAGAAAAGACCGTCGGTTTGATCGAAACTGGCTTGGCGCCAAAGAAAATAAAATGATTCGTGGGGCCTACCATTATTACCGTCCCAATGAAAATTCGCTCGAACAAGCCGAACTTTTTATCAAAACCGTTACGCTGCAAAAAGGGGATTTACCTCCTGTTTTAGATATCGAAAAACTCCCTAGAAATCAATCGCTTGATAGTTTAAAAGTTGGGCTGAAAAGATGGTTGAAACGCGTAGAGCAGCATTATGGTGTAAAACCTATTATCTATACCGGTGAGCGATATTACGACGATTTTTTGAAAGAGGAATTCAGTGACTACCTTTTTTGGATTGCCAATTATAATTTTTATAGGGAGGAAATAAACGAAGACTGGTTGTTCTGGCAATTCACCGAAAAAGCATCGGTTCCGGGAATCAAAGGGAATGTAGATGTCAATATTTATAATGGCGATCTACAGCAGTTGCAATTTATAACCAAGGAATAAAATAAGTTAGAGGTCTTTTTTGATGATTGAGAAAACAACGAAAGCGAAAAATAAAAGAGATCCAATCAGAAAAAGAATTGATTTCGGATTGGCAAAATTTATCGTGACTCCTATCCCTGGAATTCTTTTAGGTGGTGTAATTCTTTTGTCTTCGGGGTTGAAATAGAAAACACCCCAAATCCAATTGTTAGGATCATTGATCCATTTTTCTTCCGTTTCTTTACTTGGATTCTTCATGATTCTTTAGATTATAATCAGGTAAATATAGTTTTTACAAAAGGGTGCTGCACAAAGTTTTTTTTCAGTTTTAAAACTCTAATTTCTTTTTACGCAATTCAAAGTTTTGACCCAAGTATACTCTTCGTACCATTTCATCTTCAACTAATTCTTCCGGGATTCCGGCTTTTAAGATTCCACCTTCAAACATAAGGTAGGTTTTGTCTGTAATTGCCAAGGTTTCCTGTACGTTGTGATCAGTGATAAGAATACCAATGTTTTTGTTTTTTAATTGCGCTACGATTCGCTGGATGTCTTCTACGGCAACGGGATCGACACCTGCAAAAGGTTCATCCAGTAAGATGAATTTTGGATCTGTGGCAAGACATCGTGCAATTTCGGTACGACGGCGTTCACCACCCGAAAGTAAGTCTCCGCGGTTGGTGCGAATGTGTTCCAGACTAAACTCTTCTATTAAACTTTCCATCTTCGCTTCTTGTTCCGCTTTGGATAGTTTTGTCAGTTGTAATACACTTAAGATATTATCTTCAATACTTAATTTTCTAAAAACAGAAGCTTCTTGTGCCAAATATCCAATTCCCTGCTGTGCTCTTTTGTACATAGGGTAATCGGTAATATTTAAATCATCTAAGAATATGTTGCCTGAATTTGGTTTAACCAATCCTACTATCATATAAAATGAAGTCGTTTTTCCAGCACCGTTCGGTCCTAAAAGTCCCACGATTTCGCCTTGATTCACTTCTACCGAAATGCCTTTTACAACACTGCGTCCTTTATAGGTTTTGATTAGATTTTCGGCTCTTAATTTCATATTCGGATTCTTATATTTTTAGATTCTTGGATTTTAGGCAAATAAACGAATAAACCGATAACCCAATCCTCCCTTTAACAATTATTTAGTTTCTTTCCCTATTCAGCTATGTGCCTAAAGGGAAAGGAATCGCTTTTTTTATTTGGTGTAAATGTTATTTTGAAGTGCCAGTTTCTTCCAGTGCTTCCCAGAATTCATAGGCTCTGCGCAAATGAGGTACTACAATAGTTCCTCCAACAAGCGTTGCTATTCCCATGGCTTCCATCATTTCTTCTTTGGTTACCCCTTCTTTGTAACTGGTTTCCAAATGGTATTTTACACAATCATCACAGCGCAATACTGCTGAAGCCACCAGTCCCAAAAGTTCTTTGGTTTTCACGTCTAGTACACCGGCAGCATAGGCATTGGTGTCCAGATTGAAAATTCGTTTTACAATTTTATTGTTGTCTGCCAATAATTTTTCGTTCATTTTAGAACGGTAGTCGTTGAATTCTTGAATGATATCAGCCATTTATCTTTTTTTGATTTTTTACTACAATTTTTGAAATTAGGATGCTTGCCTCGTAGATCAATAGCATCGGAATAGTTACAATTATTTGACTCACCACATCTGGTGGGGTAACAATTGCGGCAACGATAAGGATGATAATTACGGCATATTTCCAATATTTTCTTAAGAAAACAGGTGTTACTAGTCCTAATTTAGTCAAGAAATAGATAATGATAGGCAACTCAAAAAACAAGCCACAAGCAATCACACTTGTTTTTACCAAGCCAATGTAAGAGTCAATACTAAATTGGTTTTTTACCACCGCACTAATGGTGAAAGTAGCAAAAAAGTTAACCGACATGGGAACGATTACAAAGTAACCAAACAGTACTCCCAAAAAGAATAGCATTGAGGATGAAATCACGAAAAGTCTCGCGTGTTTTTTTTCTGTTTCATAGAGTGCCGGGCTGATGAATTTCCATACTTCCCACAATATGAAAGGGAATCCAAGGATAAATCCAGCGGTTATACAAGTCCAGATCAACACGTTGATCTGTCCTTCCATATTCGTGTTCTGGATGATGAAAGGCATCTCAGTTACGCAAATGCTTTCGGCAAAACCCAGGTGATTTGATAAATCACAAAAGAATCGGTACGTTATGAAATTAGCATTTGTTGGTCCAAAAATGATGACATCAAAAATGTAATCACTAACAAAAAAAGTAACCGTAGCAAGAATTAATATTGCCATTGTACTTCTAACCAATAACCATCTCAATTCTTCAAGATGATCTAAAAACGACATTTCGTTTAAGTTTTTCTTCGCCATTATACTATTCCCTCTTTTAAAATATCATGTAAATGTAATACTCCTTTGTACTCACCGTTGTCTACCACAACTAATTGTGTAATGGAGAAGTCTTCCAGGATGTTCAATGCGTCTGCAACCATGGCTGAAGAAGGTATTAATTTTGGATTTTTAGTCATAATATCTTTGGCGGTCAAATCAGTGAAAGAGTCTCTTTCGTTTAGCATTCTTCGGATGTCACCATCAGTAATGATTCCGACAACTTTATTTTCATCCACAACAGCAGTAACACCAAGGCGTTTCTCTGATATTTCGAAAATAACTTTTTTTATTGGTGTGTCCGGAGTGACCATTGGTTTCAAAGTGTGTTCCAGCATGTCTTTTACACGCAGTAATAACTTTTTGCCTAAAGCGCCACCTGGGTGGTATACCGCAAAATCTTCCGGTTTGAAATCCCGCATTTCCATCAGGCAAACGGCAATGGCATCTCCCATCACTAATTGTGCTGTGGTACTATTTGTTGGTGCCAGATTGTTTGGACAAGCCTCCGCATCTACCGTAGTGTTCAGAACAAAATCGGAACCTTTGGCAAGAAAAGAAGTCATGTTTCCGGTAATGGCAATTAAAGTATTGCCAAAACGTTTTAAAAGTGGTACCAAAACTTTTATTTCCGGGCTATTGCCACTTTTCGAAATGCAAATAATACTATCGTCATTTTGAATCATTCCTAAATCCCCATGAATCGCTTCTGATGCATGTAAAAATAAAGCGGGAGTTCCGGTAGAATTAAAGGTGGCTACCATTTTTTGAGCAATAATGGCGCTTTTTCCAATACCTGTCACCACTAATCTTCCTTTGGAATTATAGATGTTTTGTGTGGCTTCAATGAAATTTTCATCAAGAAATTCGGTTAGTTTGGCAATTGCTTCACTTTCAGATAAAATAGTTTTTTTGGCGCTAGCCAATATATTTTCTTTTGTTATCAAAACAGAATGGTTAAAATTTGTATGTTTAAAAGAATTTTGTATCTTTATGTGATGCAAATTTATACAAAATACCACATAATCAAGAATGAATTCAAACGAAATTGATATCCACAAAGAATTAAAAAAATATTTTGGCTTCAGTCAATTTAAGGGACTACAAGAACAAGTTATTAATAGTCTCCTTAGTAAGCAAAACACATTTGTGATTATGCCAACAGGAGGAGGAAAGTCACTCTGTTACCAATTGCCTGCTTTAATTCAGGAAGGAACTGCCATCGTAGTTTCTCCTTTGATCGCTTTGATGAAAAATCAAGTTGACGCCATTCGTAGTTTGTCTTCTGAAAATGGTGTAGCCCATGTTTTAAACTCTTCACTTACCAAAACCGAAATCACCCAGGTTAAAAAGGATATTACGTCCGGTTTAACCAAATTATTATATGTTGCCCCGGAATCTTTGACCAAAGAAGAGTATGTTGCTTTTCTTCAAACGGTGCCGATTTCCTTTGTGGCGATTGATGAGGCCCATTGTATTTCTGAGTGGGGTCATGATTTCAGGCCGGAATACCGGAATCTAAAGAACATCATTAAGCAATTGGGAGATGTACCAATTATAGGCCTGACCGCTACCGCTACGCCCAAAGTGCAGGAAGATATTCTGAAAAACTTAGACATGACGGATGCGACTACTTTTAAAGCATCATTCAACAGACCTAACTTATATTACGAAGTACGTACCAAAACTAAAAATATTGAATCGGATATTATCCGTTTTATAAAACAGCACAAAGGCAAATCAGGAATTATCTATTGCTTAAGTCGCAAAAAAGTGGAAGCTATTGCCGAAGTTTTGCAAGTAAACGGAATAAGCGCCGTCCCTTATCATGCGGGATTGGATGCTAAAACCCGTGCCAAACACCAGGATATGTTTCTTATGGAAGATGTCGATGTGGTGGTGGCAACCATCGCTTTCGGAATGGGGATTGACAAACCGGATGTTCGTTTTGTAATTCACCACGACATTCCTAAATCATTAGAAAGTTATTATCAGGAAACGGGTCGCGCAGGTCGTGACGGTGGTGAAGGACATTGTCTTGCTTACTATTCCTATAAAGATGTCGAGAAATTAGAAAAATTCATGTCGGGTAAGCCCGTTGCGGAACAGGAAATAGGTTTTGCATTGTTACAGGAGGTTGTGGCTTACGCCGAAACTTCGATGTCCAGAAGAAAATTTTTGCTCCACTATTTCGGAGAAGAATTTGATGATGTCAATGGTGAAGGAGCCGATATGGATGACAATATCAGAAACCCCAAAACAAAAGTAGAAGCCATTGATCAAGTGGTGAAACTATTGGAAGTGGTACGGGATACGAAGCATTTATACAAATCAAAAGAAGTTGTTTTTACGTTGATTGGCCGTGTCAATGCCGTCATAAAAGCGCACAGGACTGATACGCAGTCTTTTTTTGGATGTGGTTCAGATCACGATGAAAAATATTGGATGGCCTTATTGAGACAGGTTCTTGTGGCAGGGTATTTGTCCAAAGACATTGAAACGTATGGTATCGTCAAAATAACCGAAAAAGGATTGCATTTTATTAAAAATAGAGAATCCTTTATGATGTCTGAAGATCATGAATACAATGAATCTGAGGACGAAGCGATTGAAACTGCTGCGAAATCTACTGGAACTGCCGATGCATTATTGATGGGTATGTTGCGGGATTTACGTAAAAAAGTAGCCAAGAAATTAGGTGTTCCTCCATTTGTGGTTTTCCAAGATCCATCACTCGAAGACATGGCTTTGAAATATCCGGTTTCCCAGGACGAATTGATTAATATTCATGGAGTAGGGGAAGGGAAAGCAAAAAAATACGGAAAGGAATTTCTAGAATTAATAAGCCGATATGTAGAAGATAATGATATTATTCGCATAGAAGACCTAGTGGTAAAATCTACCGGAGTTAACTCGGTAAATAAGCTCTATATCATTCAAAATATCGACAGGAAATTATCGCTGGATGATATTGCTTCGGCCAAAGGAATTAACATGGATGCTTTAATTAAAGAAATGGAGCAAATTGTTTATTCCGGAACTAAGCTAAATATAAAATATTGGATTGATGATATGCTGGACGATGATCAGCAAGAAGAAATTCATGGTTATTTTATGGAATCCGAATCCGATAACATAGAAGATGCCCTAAAAGAATTTGATGGGGATTATGATCTTGACGAACTGCGCTTAATGCGAATTAAGTTTATTAGCGAAGTGGCAAATTAGCAGACTGTTCAGTAATCAGTGCTTTACTAGAGGCACTGATTGCTGCCAACTAAAATAACTCTCCTCGATGCGGTTTCAAAGCATCACGTACCTGAATCATGTGCTCGTCTGTCACTACCATAAAAGCGATGGCCTGCATTTCGCCATGAATTTCAAAACCCGTGATATTCAACGGTAATTTTTCAATTGCTATATATTCTTTCAAATGAATTTCGTGGTGCTCGGCAGTTTTTGCAGCAGCAGGTCCACGGAAATCCCAAATCAGTTTTATTCTTCTGGACATTTTTTAGTAGATGTAGTTGACAAATTTAAAGTGCCAAAGTTACAAAGTCTGATTTTAAAATTACCCTAATTTGAAAATTTGAAAATGGATTCTGTATTGAATCACTAATTTCACTTCAAAATACTATTTTTGTACTTTGTTTTTGTTTTTCGAATAAACGATTGAACAAAGCAAGTATTAAACAAGATAAAATGCCTCAAGAACTCCTATTACAAGTAACACCGGAAATCGCTGCGAATGAATCGCTGCTAAAAGAATATTTATCGAAACAGATCAAGGCTTCCGTAAATGAAATTCAGCATGTTTCTATTTTAAAGCGTTCTATTGATGCGCGTCAGAAAGCGATAAAAATCAATTTGAAAGTGGCTATTTATTTGAAAGGAGAACCTTTTCAGGAGCATAAATTCCAACTTCCCAATTATAGTAATGTGGCAACGGCTCAGGAAGTGATTATTGTTGGTGCCGGACCTGCAGGGCTTTTTGCAGCATTGCAACTGATAGAATTGGGTTTGAAACCAATAGTTGTCGAACGTGGAAAAGATGTTCGCGGCAGGAGAAGGGATTTAAAAGCCATCAATGTCGATCATCTGGTGAACGAAGATTCTAATTATTGTTTTGGCGAAGGCGGAGCGGGTACCTATTCGGACGGAAAATTATACACACGCTCTAAAAAAAGAGGTGATGTAACACGAATTCTGGAGCTATTGGTAGCTTTTGGTGCTTCGGAAGATATTTTAATTGAAGCGCATCCGCATATTGGAACCAATAAATTACCTCAGATTATTCAGGATATTCGCGAGAAAATCATCGAATGTGGCGGACAGGTTTTGTTTGAAACACGATTGACTGATATTTTAGTTAAAAACAATGAAGTACAGGGAATTGTTACTCAAAATGGAGACACTATTCTTGCTAACAAAATAATTTTGGCCACTGGACATTCTGCACGAGATATTTTCGAATTATTAGATCGAAAACAGATTTTTATCGAAGCCAAACCTTTTGCCTTGGGTGTAAGAGCCGAGCATCCACAATCGTTAATTGACAGTATTCAATACAGTTGTGATTATCGTGGGGAGCTTTTGCCTCCCGCACCGTATTCTATTGTGAAGCAAGTGGGGGGTAGAGGAATGTATTCGTTTTGTATGTGTCCCGGTGGTGTGATTGCACCATGTGCCACCAGTCCGGGTGAAGTGGTTACCAATGGCTGGTCGCCATCCAAAAGGGATCAGGCTACTGCCAATTCCGGAATTGTAATCGAGTTAAAATTGGAAGATTTTAAACCCTTTGCCAAATTCGGTGCTTTAGCCGGAATGGAATTCCAAAAAAGTATCGAGCAAAAAGCATGGCATTTGGCCGGGGAGACCCAAAAAGTTCCTGCACAACGCATGATCGATTTTACCCAAAATAAAGTATCCTCAGAAATCCCTAAAACATCCTATGTTCCCGGAACTACTTCCGTAGAAATGGGACAGGTGTTCCCTGGATTTTTAACCCAAATATTGCGAGAAGGTTTCTCTGAATTCGGGAAATCCATGCGCGGTTATTTGACTAACGAAGCGATACTTCATGCACCGGAGTCAAGAACTTCTTCGCCAGTGCGTATTCCCAGAGATCCATTAACCTATGAGCACGTCCAGATAAAAGGGCTGTATCCTTGTGGAGAAGGAGCCGGTTATGCCGGTGGAATTATCTCCGCTGCCATTGATGGAGAGAAATGCGCTTTGATGATAAAAGAGAGTATTGGAAAGTAATTTTTTTTTGATATTCCCGCTTTAAAAAAGGAAGCAGCCCGATACAGGCTGCTTCATTGTAATTTTTTGAATAAAAGCTGTTATTTTTTTTTCGGAGCAGGTTTTATTTCTGTCACCACAAGCTTTATTGTGTTCTTTCCAACGTTTTTGCCCTTATGGGTAACCGGAGTAAAATACAGGACATCTCCCATTTTAAATTTGGCAGTTGTCGCGGGTTTACCTTTTTCGGTAATTTCTATAGTCCCGTCAGTTAAAGCATAGACAGTGTGGTGTGGGTGACTGTGCGTAGGCATCATTTGGCCTGGTGCAAATTCAACGGACATGACTCTTACTTTATCATTGTTAAGAAGGATTTTTTTATACACTTTAGGACCTGCTGTCATAGGATCCTGTGCCTGCATCCCTGTACTCATGATCAGGAATAATCCAATAAGTACTGCCGTTGAAATCATTTTAATTGTTCTCATTTTATTTCATTTTTATTGATTAAACATAGGCTGGACAATGGTTAGATTGTCCATTTCTCACTATTATTTTGTTGCGTTTTTTATAAGGCAAATAAAATTTTGTTAATCGTAGAAAATTTAATTTTTAAACAAGTGAATGGTTCTCAATTTGTACAGCAAATAGGTGTTGTTTGAAAAAAACTGAATTGTGGCTTTTAAGTTTTGCTTTTCCAATTGATAAGCACTTAACTATTTGTTTTTATTCGTGTTGTCAACACAAAAACAATTTTTTGGGGACTACTAATGTACAAAAAAATAGTAAAAGGAATACATTTTATTTTCGGTATTTATTATGTAATCCGTTGTTTTGTAGTTTGTTGCGTATTATGTTGCTGCTGTTGTAAAATTAGATCTTCGATAAATATTCCTGAATTATATTTATAAAGAAAGAAAAACAAATAGGATATGCACTAGGCCAATGCAGGTCGCTATTACAAGGGCTACTGCCTTTTGCCCAGGTCATGCCAATAGAAATTGGTTGGGGTTTAGAAATGGAATATTGGTTTTATGGGATCAAGAGGATCTTCCCTGTACTTTTTCTGCTTTCTAAATAGTCATGTGCTTTTTTTCCTTCGGATAGTTTAAAGCGTGTTGGTGCCTGGATTGTAATTTGATTGTTGGTGATCCAGTCAAATAATTGCTGTGCTCTTTTGCTGCGTTCTTCTTTGGATGTCAAGTAGCTCCATAGGTCACCGCCGGTCAATGTTTTGGAAGTATCCATCAACATTCGTGGGTTTACAAAATCAGGATCTCCGCCTGCCATTCCAAAAAAGACTACTTGTCCACGATTTTTAGTCACTTCAAAACTATCGCTTAAAGTACTGCCGATGCTGTCGTAAACCACATCCACTCCATTGGGACATACCGATAAAACATGCGCTTTCCAATCCTCGGAATAAAGGAATACTTTGTCAGCACCATTCTTTAGTGCTGTTTTAGCTTTTTCTTTTGAGGACGTCAAGCCTATAACAGTGGCGCCTAATAATTTGCTTATCTGAGTGAGAAATTGTCCAACTCCTCCAGCCGAAGCATGAATGAGCACGGTTTCTCCAGTTTTTGTTTTATGACTGTCCGTGGCTAAATAATGCGCTGTTAATCCCTGCAACAGTATTGTTGCGGCTGTTTCAAAAGAAATGGTTTCGGGTAATGGAATAACATGCTGAACCGAAACGGCAACAAATTCCGCATTCGCAAAAGGAACATCTGCAAAGGCAACGCGGTCTCCTATTTTAAACGCAGTATGATTATTGGTTTTGACTACAACTCCCGCACCTTCATATCCTGCAATAAAAGGGGGATTCCCCTTCAGATGGTAATTCCCTTTTCGCCGGTATACATCGGCAAAGTTTAATCCTATAGCACGCATTTCGACCAATATTTCATCTTCTTTTAGGATTGGACGTGGAATATCAGTGTATTCCAAAACATCGGAGTTGCCAAAAGTAGAAAAGGTTAGTGCTTTCATTTTGTTATTTAATTTTATTAAAATCCTTTAAGCATTGATTGATTTTATGCTGTAGTAATTTTTCATCAATGGGCTTGGATACATAGTCATTCATCCCAACTGCCTTGCATTTTTCAAGATCCGCAGAAGTGACATCTGCTGTGAGTGCGATAATAGGGATGTTTGATTTCATTACATTGCGAATGTGTGCCGTAGCTTCAAAACCATTCATTTCCGGCATTTGTAAATCCATCAAAATAATATCATGCTTATTTTTTTCGAGCTGTTCAACACCAAGTTTGCCATTATCAGCAATGGTTACATCGTAACCGAAATCCAATAGTATTATTTTTATCAAAAGCTGATTCAGTGCCATATCTTCTACAACTAATACTTTTATGTTTTTAGCTGTTTTTTCTTCACAGGAGTTTTCTTGAATCAGATCTAATTCAGGTGTAGGCGTTATTTCGTTTTCTAGATTTCTTTTTTCAAAGGGTAATACAAAACCAAAAGAAGAACCTTTGCCTTCTATACTCTTAACTATAATTGTTCCTCCCTGAAGTTCTACCAATTGTTTTACAATGGCCAGTCCTAAGCCGGTTCCGCCAAATGAGCTACTAGTGCCTGCGGTGGCTTGTTCAAAATTATTAAAAACAGCAGCTAATTTATCCTCAGGTACTCCTATCCCTGTATCAGTTATCATGAATTCAATTGTTGCTTTTTCAGCATTGTCCTCCACTAAACGAACACGTATGCAAATTTTGCCAGCTGATGTGAACTTAACGGCATTACTCATCAGGTTTAGGATTATTTGACGCAAACGCATCGGATCACCCATCAAATTCGAAGGTATATTCGAATCGTATTCATTGATTAATTCTAAATTTTTTTCCTTCATTTTAGGTTCAAACAAATGTAACATGGTAGCAATGGAAACAGATAAGCTTAAGGGGAGTTTTTCAAAAGTCATCTTGCCCGAATCTACTTTGGCAATGTCAAGAATGTCATTTATTAAAACAATCAGTGCATCGCCTGATTCTTTAATTGCGCTGATGTATTCTTTTTGAGGATCATCTAGTTTTGTCTTTAGTACCACATTCGTAAACCCAATAATTCCATTCATGGGAGTTCTTATTTCGTGGCTCATATTCGACAAAAATTGCTGTTTCGATTTTACAGCTTCTTCCGCTATTTTTGTTTTTTGCTCGGCGTTAATTTTTGCATCAGTCAATTCTTTTTTTGCCATTACCTGAGCCGTGACATCGTAAGCAATAATGGTCACGCCAGAAATGGTTTCGTCAGCCTCCAGATACGGTTGGTATACAAAATTGAAATAGGTTTGCTCTAATTTTCCATTGCGAAACGTAGGGGCAAGAAGCGCATCCCCATAAAAAGCAATGCCTGTCGTGTACACTTCGTCAAGTAGTTTTGGAAACTGTAAATCTTTAAGCTCTGGTAAAATGGATGTGAATTTTTTTCCTTCAATGTTATCCCCTTTTCCCCATATCTCTTTAATACTATCATTAGCAAGTGAAACAATCATGTCTTTCCCTTTTAATATTGCTATCGCAAATGGAGAGGTCATGAGTAGCAGATTGTAGCGCTTTTCACTTTCTTCTATCTTTTTTAGTACTTTTTTTTCTATTTCCAGCTGCTTTTCTAAAGCCTTATTTTCTTTAGTTTTAATTTCAAGTGCTAATTTTCGAACCTCAGTAATATCTTTAATTGCCAGAAGTATTAGTTCTTCTCCATCTGTTTTTTTTAAAAAGCTACAGGCATTAAGTAACATTATTTTTTCACCAAGATTTGGGAATGTACGTTTCACCTCCAGATCTTGAATAGTAGTACTCTTGGCGTCGGCAGTGTTAAGTAATCCATGCAGTTCGGCAATATTCCACTGTCCATCTTCCAATTCAAACAAATGCTTTCCTTCTGTTTCCTTTTTGGTAAGACCGTGTTTCTTGTAAAACGACTTACTGGCAGATTTTACATAGAAGTCTTTGTTGAGTATCAGCATGGTTTCATGAATGGTACCAATGATTGCTTCGGAATATTCATAAGCTTCTGCCAACAATACATTGTTTTTTTTCAATATCTGATTGTTTGAAATAAGCTCTTCATTTTCAGTAATGTCCTCTACTTTTACAATGATAGATTTTACAGTATTGTCTGCATCAAATACGGGAGAATTGATGATTTTCCAAAATCTCAATTCAAAATTTCCGCCTTCGGATTCTGATTTTTTAATGTCGTATTTTTGAAGTGATAACGTATCGGTTACCTTGTTGCTGATGACACGATTTAAAGAAGCACGCATGTTTTTTTCTCCGTCAGCTTCAATGTCATTGGGATTGTCGGGGAATACATCGAAAATGTTTTTACCTAGAATAGCATCTCTTTCTGTCATAGTGACTTTTAAAAAGAAATCAGTAGCGGCAATTACAATAAGGTTTAGATCTATAACTAATAATAGTACCGGGGAGAGATTGAATAGATCTTTGTAATTGTTTTCAACCATAAATATGCTGTTTTAGTTAATAAATCTATTTTGGTTTTTGTAATATTTTGAAAGTATTACAAAAGCCAGTGCGCTTCTATGTTGGTGTTTTACTTTTAAAAGCCTGTATAGTTGAGCATTTCAAATTCAAAATATTCATGCTTTTTCTACTTATTATTTGATGTTAAAAAGATGAAATATAATAAATATTTTGTTATTTACGAATAAAATCATGATTTGGATTTTGTAAACCGGAAGTAACTGCTGCTATTTTCAATCGTTTCTAAAAAGAGTTGCGGATAATGTGGTCTCTATCTTATGAAATAATAACTCATTTTTGAAAATAAAGGATGCTTTTATGATTTCAAGTTGGTCGCTTTCATTGGAATTGATTTCACCGGATTCGATCACTTCTTTTAAATGTTTGATGATTATCTGGTGATCGTGCCATTCTCCTAGCAGTTCAGGTAGAATTTCTTTGCTTGAAGTCGGTTTGTTTTGGGGCTCATAATTAATACTGTTATGGCTGTACTGATATTCTTTAAACTGCTTGCGAAGGGGATGAAGATGTTTGTCTTTTAAAGGGTTTTTAGCAGTCAGTTTTTTAATTTCAGTTCTTTTTTTAGCCACATAACGGGTCGCTTTTTTGGTACTTGTCGCCGTAAGCAGGGGACCGATTTTTTGATACTTTTTGTTTAAAATTTGTGGTAGGTTGTTGCTTTTAATTATGAAAAAAAAATCCAGTTCTCCGGTTAGGAGCTTTTCCAAATGCTCCTTATAGTCCGGAAGTAAATCCAGAGCGAAATATTCTTCAAGTAGTGACTGCTCTATTTGAAGTTCTCTAACTTTTCCTGCCTGACGAAAAATACGTTTAAAGGGTTTGAAATTCTTTTTTTTCTTAAATCCTTTCGAACAGTAGTTTGCTAAATTAAATAGAGCATTCAGCCTTTTAATTTCTACTCGGAGAGTATGAATAGTCTCTGGGGTATAGTATTGTTGCGGTGTCTCCAAAAGACAGTTAATGGTGCATTCTCTTTTTTTTAAATATTTTTTAAGTGCTCTCATCTTTTAAAAATATCTAGTTGAATTTTAGTTAGAATTAAAATAAAAGACCTGGTATTCCAATTTTGGATGTGATCTGGCAGGTTGTCGCAAGGAAGGGCCATTCAGGATTGTTAACCGACATTTGAACAGCTGTATTTTAAATTTGCTTAAAAGAGCAATTCATTAGCAGGTACAAAAAAAGCTCATTTAAAAAGTTTTAAAGGAGCCTGTTCTTAAGAATTACTTTTGAGATTAATTTTCATCAAGAAATTTCTTCTTTTCTTCAAATTCTTCTTTCGTAATCTCTCCTTTGGCAAATCTTTTTTTTAGAATGTCCAATGGGCTTTCATTTTTTGTTCGCTGACCAGGTATGTTATAAGGAGTTGCAAATATCCATAGTATCAGGATCACCCAAAATACCCACCAGACTAAATGCATTCCCCAATAGTGATGTCCGTTATGCATGATATGTTATTAAAAGGGTTGTAAGTAACTATAAATATATGAATTTCAACGCATTAAATCAATTTTTGGCATTGGATTTTTATCTGGAAAGGCAAAAAAAAATCGTCTCAGTTCAGTTTGAGACGATTCCTTTAAGGACTGCTAGTTTTTTTTCTTCAGTCGATTTTTGAATATTTTTTCAAATTTTTCAATTTTGGGTTGAATTACCATTTGACAATAGGGTTGGTTTTTATTGTTTGCATAATAATTCTGATGGTATGACTCTGCTTTATAGAACCTAGTCAACGGTTCCAATGTTGTTACTATGGGACTGTCATACATTTTAGCTTTTTTCAGGTCATTAATAATAGTTTGAGCCGCTACTTTTTGCTGCGGATTTTTATAAAAAATTGCGGAACGGTATTGTGTTCCTACATCAGCACCCTGACGGTTTAGCGTAGTTGGATCGTGAACGGTAAAGAATACTTTGAAAATTTCATCCAGATTCGTCACAGTTTTGTCATACGTGATTTGCACCACTTCGGCATAACCCGATCTTCCGGTGGAAACGTCCTCATAAGTGGGATTTGGAATTTTACCACCGGCATAGCCTGATATTGCTGATTTTACTCCGTTTAGATTCTCATAAACCGCTTCAACGCACCAGTAACAACCACCGGCTAAAGTGATGGTTTCCAGGTTGGATTGTTTTGCGGCCTTGTCAGTAGTATTATTTTGTCCCAACATACTCAGTGTTGTCAGCATACAAATTAAAAATAAATTCTTCATCTTATTTAGTATCAGGTATAAAGTCAAGGGCTATAGAGTTCATGCAGTATCTTTTTCCGGTTGGTGCCGGTCCATCATCAAAAAGATGCCCTAAATGACCACCGCATCTCCCGCAAAGTGCTTCAATTCTTTCCATTCCAAGAGTGTTATCGGTTTTGTAAACCACACTGTTTTTGTTGTCTTGTTCAAAAAAACTCGGCCAGCCGCAATTGCTGGCAAATTTGGCGCCGGAGCGGAATAGCTTATTGCCACAAGAGGCACAATAATAAGTTCCTTTTTCATCCGTGTTCCAATATTTTCCGGTAAATGGTCTTTCGGTGTCCGCATGTCGCATTACAGCATACACATCTTCGGGTAATACCTTTTTCCATTCGGCATCCGTAAGGTTTAGTTTTGTCGTATCTGTATTGGAGTAATACGGATTTCCGGTTTTGTTGATTGGATTTTCCATACTAGTTGATTTTTCTGTACTGTTTTGTTTTTTTACATTTTGTCCGCAGGCAGTAAACATGAATAAAGGAAGCAAAAATAATAAGCTTAAAAAACGGGTTGTTGTTCTCATACGTTGATAGTATTTGTTTTTTATACTACAAATGTAAAGTGTTTTTGGACCATAAAATGCCGCCTACTTTACAAATTAATAGCGATTTAAGTAAGTTTTAACTATTACTATTTACGTAAAAAAATCACTTTTGGATTTGTGATTAATAAAAATGTAGTGCTATAAACCCATTCGCATGTTTAGCAGGTGTTTTTTGAATCCCACTTTTTCGTAGGCTTTTATTGCCGGACTGTTGTCGTCATAAACATCCAGTCGAAGTTCAAGTATTTCCTGAGAACGGCACCAATCCTTAAGCGCATCGATAATTCTGGCGTTTACCCCTTTTCCTCTGTGCTTTTCGGCTGTGTACATAAATCCTAAATAGGCGTACAGTTTATGATTCAAATAGGGCTTTGCGGCTTCTATTCGCGCATATCCGGAACCAATAATCTCCGAATCAATTTGAGCTACCACTACCTCAATATGCGGAGCTGAAATCATTTTTTCTATGTCGTAATAATGGATTTTTCCTTCTTTCAAAGTGGGGTCAAAAGGACGTTCGGCGGTAATGATTCCCTGTTCGAATTCAAGAAGTTTTTCTAAATCGTTCGGATGAGCTTTTCGAATAGTGATATTGTCCATTTTTGTGTTAGTGAGTATTAGTAGTGTAAAGAATGTCTCTTTTGGAAATTTATGAAAATTCTATTGTGTAGTTAATTGAGAGTTCAATTTTAGGGTAAGATTAAATGGTTTGTTAGGAACAGCTATTACTCTTTGTTTTCGGAAATCAATTTTAAAAAATCGGTATACACTTGTTCCATTTGTTTTTTGTTTTCAGGGGTGTTGTATTTCCTTGAGCCTAAATTTTCTGTTAGCTTTTTAGATATTTCAGAATAATCTTTTTTGGAATAGGTAGCAATCCAATGAATATAGGGATTGCCTGCAAGCCAATCGGGCGCTTTAACAGTATGCGCCAGCTTTTTAAGATGCACTAAAAGTTTTACATCATCAATACCGTCTATTAATGCAACCAGACCATAGTCCTGTACTGTAAGTTCGTCTAAACTTATAAAGCAATTGAAGAGGCGCTCTTTCTGACTTTTAGATAGTGATTTTCTATAATCTGTTAACTCCCTGTTTTTAGCATAGTCAAAGCTTTTTAACAGGTCGGCTGTTCCATCATACCTGGTTAAAGTATTTTCTGCGCATTTTACAAGCCACTCTGCTATTTCATAATCCTGGTTGGATCTATCGTTTAATGCTACAATTTTTGAAAATTCATTTATTCTTTTTTCATAGCATTTTTCTGCATCGTCTGAGGTAATTTTTTTTGATGCATAGGAAAGTCCGGGAGCGAAAAAACCACCCACAGTTGTATCACGATTAGCCTCTAAAAAACAGAGTACTTTTGTGTGTTTTTCATAATTGTCTGGCTCTGGACAAATCATACCTGAATCGAAATAAACATAAATATCTTTGGTAATGCTATGGCCTTTAAACGTTTTTAAAATTTTAATTTTAGCTCTGGTTAAAGTTATTGATGTCACTGGATGTTTTGTATACTCCACTTTGGTAACATAGCCTATCACAATATAGGAACTATTCGCTATTAATGACTTTAGCGTTTGTTCTGGAATTGGCCATGATAATGCGTCGGGTACGGATGCTATTAAAAATAGGATCAAAATAATTTTTTTCATAAACGGATAAATAGCATTGTCTTTACCAAAAATACCTAAATTTTATAGACCGTCAACGCGTATTGTGCTTTTGCAAATAGTTTACGGGACATAAAACAATTTCTTTTTTTGTATTTTTGTTCTATCTACACACTTATGAAAGAAGAAAACGTAATATTAGTTAACCAGAATGATGTGCAAATAGGATTGATGCCAAAGCTTGAAGCCCACGAGAAAGCCATTTTACACCGCGCTTTTTCGGTTTTTATTTTGAACAGTAAAAATGAGGTCATGCTGCAACAAAGAGCCCATCAAAAATACCATTCCCCTTTATTGTGGACCAATACCTGCTGCAGTCATCAACGGGAAGGAGAATCTAATATTGAGGCGGGAAGCCGAAGATTATATGAAGAAATGGGTTTTAAAACGGAACTCAAAGAGCTTTTTCATTTTATATACAAAGCCCCTTTTGATAATGGCTTGACCGAACACGAACTCGATCATGTTATGATAGGGTACTATAATGAAAGTCCGGAAATAAATACCGAAGAAGTAGAAGACTGGAAATGGATGAAAATTGAGGATGTAAAAATCGATATGGAAATTCATCCGGAACTGTATACCGTTTGGTTTAAAATAATTTTCGACGAATTTTATCATTTTCTGGAAGAACATAAAGCGTAAGATTGCAGTTATAAGATGTACGATTGCAGTATTCTGAAATGTAAATTAAAAATCTAATTGTCACCCGAAGCACAGCTAAAGGTTAATACCATAAATTAACATGAAAGTTACTATTTCACGAAAAGCCCATTTCAATGCGGCCCATAGACTATTTAGAAAAGACTGGACTCTCGAGCAAAACGATGCTGTTTTTGGTAAATGCAATAATCCGAATTATCATGGACACAACTACGAATTGATTGTTGGTGTAACCGGAGAAATTGATCCCGAAACGGGATTCGTTATGGATGTGAAATTTCTGAGTGAAATCATTAAAGAAGAAGTTGAAGATCGATTCGATCATAAAAATCTTAATCTTGATGTTTTGGAGTTTCAGGATTTGAATCCAACAGCTGAAAATATTGTCGTGGTCATTTGGGACAGAATCAGAAAAAGAATCAAGCCACAATTTGAACTGGAAGTTGTTCTTTACGAAACGCCTCGCAATTTTGTAACTTATAGAGGGGAATAATGGAACTACAAGTAGGAGATAAAATCCCAAATTTCAAAGCGAAAGATGCCAACGGTAATGATTTTGACAGCCAAAATATAATAGGACATAAACCGCTTGTTATTTATTTCTATCCAAAAGACAATACGCCTGGTTGTACTGCTGAAGCCTGTAGTTTTAGAGATCAATACGAAGATTTCAAGGATCTGGGTGCTGAAGTGATAGGTATTAGTAGCGACAGTGTCGCTTCACATCAAAAATTTGCCGAACACTATAAACTGCCTTTCATTCTTTTGTCCGACAGTGACAAAAAAATCAAAAAGCTTTTTGGTGTTTCTTCCGGACTTTTTGGATTGCTTCCGGGACGTGTTACCTATGTAACAGATAAAAACGGAGTTATACAGTTGATTTTCGATAGTATGTGGGCTACTAAGCACATTCCTAAAGCACTGGAAGCTGTTAAGAAATTAGTATCATAGATTGACAAAATTGCAGTAGACATTTCTTTTATTTTTATATTAATTTGCGTCTTGTCTATGCTAAGCTTTGTTAAAAATATTTAAATGCATTTAATTATAATTAGTTGAACAGAAAGCAAGTTTGTTGAAAATAACAATAGACTATGCGAATTTGAAACACAAAGAATATAAAATGAAATTTTATCCATTACAATTTGAGCCCATTTTGAAAGAAAGGATTTGGGGAGGTGAAAAACTAAAAACAGTACTTAACAAACCAATTACATCAAATATAACTGGTGAAAGCTGGGAGCTATCCACAGTAGAAGGTGATGTTAGTGTTGTAGCTAACGGCCAGTGGAAAGGACAGTCCCTGACTGCCTTAATTAATGAAAGCCCAAACGAGATTTTAGGAACGGAAGTTTATGCGAGATTTGGTAAGCAATTCCCACTGCTTTTCAAATATTTAGATGCTCGTGAAGATTTATCCATCCAAGTACACCCTAACGATGCATTAGCCAAAGAACGCCATAATTCTTTTGGTAAGACTGAAATGTGGTACATCATGCAAGCCGATGATGATGCCCGTATCATTGTGGGATTCAAAGAAAAATCAAATGCTGAGGACTATTTAGAGAGTTTAAAAAACAAAACGTTACTTTCTATTCTTGATGATGTAAAAGTGGAATCAGGTGATGTTTTCTTCTTGGAAACAGGGACGGTTCACGCTATTGGTGCAGGATTAGTTGTTGCTGAGATTCAGCAAACATCTGATATTACGTATCGATTGTATGATTTTGACAGGGTAGATGCTAATGGAAATACCAGAGAATTACATGTCGATCAGGCGCTGGATGCTATTAACTATAATAGAGTAGAAACTAAAAAGGAATATGACAAAAATGTAAACGTTTCCAATGGAATTGTGGATTGTCCTTATTTTACGACTAATTTCCTTCCGTTAGATGGTAAAATTACCGTTTCTAAATCAGGAAAAACCTTTACTGTTTATATGTGTGTAGAAGGAACATTTGAAATAGAGTACGACAATTCAAAAACGCAATATAAAAAAGGGGATACCGTTTTGATCCCTGCTGCAATGAATACATTCATTCTCAATGGAAAAGCTTCAATTTTAGAAATTTACATTTCATAGTCGGTAATAGAAAGATTATGTGTACTTTTGCAGACGCAAATTGAAATTCAAATTTTAAAAAAATAAAAATGGCAAACGTTAAGAATTTAAAGAAAGACATCAACTACGTTTTAGGAGATATTATTGAAGCAGTTTACTTGTTCGAAATTTCTACAACAGGAAAACCAACCACAGAAACGAATGCTTTAATTGACGAAGCTATCGCTGCTTTTGACGGCTTAATCACAAAAGTGAATGCAAAAAAGGTTGAAGATAAAAAAGCTCATTTCAAACAAATCAATGTTGAATTGGAACAAACTGCTAATCAATTGATTGCTAAAATCAACGAATTGTAGTTAAAAAAAAAGCAAAAAAAGTTTGAATTTGTTTTGGAAAATAGAAATTCAGACTTATATTTGCACCCGTAATGAGTCGCCAGCGTAGCTCAGTTGGCTAGAGCAGCTGATTTGTAATCAGCAGGTCGTGGGTTCGAGTCCCTCCGCCGGCTCTTAATAAAACCATCTAATACTCTTAGATGGTTTTTTGTTTTTATTTAAAAAGGCGACATTAAATTTAATTCAAGGTTAAAAAAAACCGTCACGATTTCAATCGCGACGGTTTTTCTGTTTTAGAGTAAAAAGGGACTGATCCATATTCTTCTGATAAAAGTTTCTTAAAAGCACATCAAGAGTTAATGACCGGATTAATCAACAGTGCAGGAAAATATAGAAAGCAGGGAGTTGGAATTGTTAAAGGTACAAAATTGGAACATATTGCGCCACCACATGAAAATGTTCCTTATCTCATGAAAGATTTATTCGAGTATGTTAAGGATTCTGATGAATTGACACTCATCAAAAGTTGTGTGTTTCACTATGAGATGGAGTTCATTCATCCATTTCTTGATGGTAATGGAAGGATGGGAAGATTATGGCAAACTTTGATTCTTATTAATGAATATCCGGTTTTCGAATTTTTGCCATTTGAAACTTTAATTAATCAAACTCAAGATGAATATTATAAATCTCTAGCGTTGAGTGACAAATCAGGAAAGTCAACTCATTTTATTGAGTATATGCTTGGTGTGATTGACAAGTCATTAGGAAGTTTACTAGACTATAATAATAGAGTTTTGAAAGACGTTGATAGGCTGGACTATTTTTTAAAACTAGGTGTAAAAGAATTTACAAGGAAAGATTATATGAATTTATTCAAAGATTTGTCTTCAGCAACTGCCAGCAGAGATTTAAAAAAAGGAATCGAATTGAATCTATTTGAGAGTATTGGAAGTCATAACAAAACAAAGTATATAATTAGGGTAATGTAACTCTTTTTAACATGGATATGCGTTTTGCAGCACAGTTCGAAACCAAAATTGGAAGATATAAACACAAAAAAATTAGGTTAAGGACTATGGAATGAAACATATAAAAATTCAAATAAGTTCTTTAAAATTGACACTATCCCGTAAAGTGTGCTGAAATATTTAAAAGAAGATTTGTTAGAAATAAAATTGAACCTAAAAGGTAATGTTTTCAAAAACCAACGTTTCTATCAGGGGTATTTTTGAGTAAAAATGTATGCAGAACTAGTGTCTAATATTTTTCCAGGTCCCCATTATTACTCCTTACAATATCATCTAAATTAATTTTCCCAGTTTCTGAATCAATTGAAACAACATCTCCAAAAGCTAAGTTGTAAATATTTGTATCCCCTTGAATTTGATATTTGATTACTTTAGGAACAAAAAACCATTGGTACCATTACTTACAAATTCAAAAACAAGGCTATCTGTACTAGCAGATAATTCATATTTTGGATACTCCATTCGCAGATTATTTTTTGGTCCGCAAAATACTATTTATTTCTTAAAGTGTATAGCTTTTAAAAGTGCTTTATTAAAATCTGACAATTCTTCTTTGTATGCTAAACATGTATTAAATCAAATCCATAATTGTAATTGATTTTATTTTTACCTCTCTCATTTTCTATCCAAGCCTTTTCTTTGTGACTAATATCCTTAATTTGAGTTGCGTTACATTGTGCAAACTTAACTGCAATCGTTTTTAATGACTCTAATTCAGTTTCATTAAATAAATCTTGATTAAATGATTTTGTTGGTGGTAAAACAAATTTTTCCCCAACGTAATCACCAAAAGTTTCAATTTGAGTATCAACCATCCTTTTGTTTGTTATATAATCAAATAAGCCACTAAATCTAACAGGAACAGGACCATAATTATGAGCCATGTATCTCGCTCCACTTATAGAATATGCTGATTTCTTATAATTCAAAAAGTCTGCATAAAACAATAACTTATTCATTGTAGTTACTGTTGGTTGCAATTTTTCAGAAAAATAAACTACCATTTCAGAAAACTTCTGAATATTTGGCTTTCTATATCCTGAAAAAGCATCTGGTAACATATTTCCAAATAGCATGCTAACATATTTATTCTCATCTGAATAAGCATGCTCAATGTCTATTGCGGTATCAACTTTAGCCAGTACTTTAGCTTTCTCGCCATCTTCTAAATCAGTACTTCTAAGAACCAAATTTCTAAACACATTTGAGTCTTCCGATATTGCTTGAATCAAATTAGCATTAGCCATACTAGGAACTTCTCCATTCTCATAATTTCTATAACTATTAGCTCCAAAACCTAATATTTGAGACATTTTGCTAGCTGAAAGCCCATATTTCTCTTTAGTACTTTTTATTTCATCTGGAAATACAATATTATGATTACTCCTATACTGATTGTAAACTTGATTTAAATTAAACTCGTCAAGTTCCGTAGTCGTGAGTGATTCTCCACTATCTTCACAATAATAACTCAAATGAACATATTTAAACTCCTCTTTACGGAAAACCACTGTACTCTCATTGGTTTGCAAGGTCATTTCCTTACCTGTAATTGGACTTTTCATGATTTCTCTTCTGTTTGTTCTTCTGTTTGTTCTTTAAAAGGAAATTTCATCGGATGTTCAGCTCTATGAAAAGAAATACAAATAGCTCCACCTGTAATATTCGAAATAGTCAGTTTGATGTAAATTTCCTGTTTTTTGATTATTTTTCCAAAAACCCATAATTCTCTTCCATTGAATTGGGTTTCAGGTTGGGGTCCTTCAGAATAGTCTTCAACTTCTAGCTGAGCGACTATATCTTTTCTTGAATTTGCTGTTATTCCTATATCAGCTAAATCTTGAACATTGTTCTTGGGTCTGTTTATAAAGAATATTTCCCATGTCTTTATTATTTGCTTAAGTTCTTGTAAAAAAGACTTGACAGTTGATTTATCGGACATAATTCTGATTTAACGACTGCGCAAAAGTATTTATTTACAATCAAATATACAACTTTAAAGTGAATCATTTTTATTTAATCAAAAATTATACCACTTTAAAGTAGTATTTGACCAATTAAACAGCTCCTTTAGATGATTGTTTTTCAACTTCATTTTCAAAACATCGATACTTTCCGAATCATACCATCTAACACTGATTGCAAATCAATAAACTCCCAAATGTTGGGCTCGTCAACTAACAAATTTACTAGAAAGCAAAAAACCTAGTACCAGAATCGATCCCATATTAGGTTTTATTTTTTTTCGATATTCGGAATAGGATTAGATATTATCTCATTTCTCATTCGATTGTCATCATCATTTCTTTCTTTACTTACCAAGCCCATGTCTTGAAGTTTACTTGTCCTACGTCCAACCATCTGATGCGTTGTGTCAATTAATGCAGAAATTTCTCCCGCACGCTTTTTTTTATCTTCTTCATTAAGTTGTGCTTATGATCTCTAATTCAATAGGATCAAGCATAATATCTTTATTTAAACGCTCAAATTCATCTTTAAATTCGTCCGAAACATTAACTACAGAACAGCGTCCATCAGAACATTCTCTGCACTTCCAATGATAAAACTCAATAGTTTCTTTATTTTTCAGGGGGATAAACAGTAACCACATGAATTGCATTTGATGGATCAAGTGCAAAAGTTGGGGATTAGGCAAAAAGATTAGATAATCCGAACAGAAAAAATCTATGTTCCTCACTCCTCTAAATTGAGATCTAAATGCTTTTATTTTTGCGTTAAAAGATTCTGCGGAAGCATTTGTACTTCTATTATCAAAATAGTTTAATATTGACGGATAATTAAAAGTGATAGTATTGAGTAGATATTAAATTTTTTAAAACCTGATTCCTCTACGTTTCTAACAAAAACCAACAAAATCGATGTTTATTAAAATCAGTCCTTTTATGATGGGGATTAACTATTGTTTTTTATCTAAAGCAAATGATAATCCAAAAGTACCCGAAATCATGTGTCCACTTGAGTTATTACTTACTTCGGAATGTTTACCATTCCAGGTCAAGTTTTGTCCGTAATTACTAAAGGAACTAAAGTTAAAGTACAAGGAAGTTTTTTTTGAAATTTGTAATGTTGGTGAAATGCCTAAAACAAATCCACCATAACTATCACCGTTACTAACTACTGGACTATAATCAGTTTCTATGGGTTTTAACATTGCAAGATGTAATCCAGCATTAAAGAAAAGATTAAATTTAGACAGCTCATTTTTGGGGGTGATTAAGCTATTGAGGTTAAAGATTGCCTGAATAGAAGTTCTGTATTGAGCAACTTCAAAGGGTTTACTACGACCTTCTTTGTTATTAGTAAACCTGTCAAAAGCAAGATCCATTTTTAAACCTATAATTTTAGAAAAATTATACTTAGCTCCAACGATGAAACAATTTAATTTAAAATCATTGAATAAGTTATTATTATCACTAGAAAAATAGTCCTTAGTATAAGGTCTGGTTCCATTACTAATTCCAGTTCCTATTTCAATTGACCATTTATTGAGTTTTACTTTTGTAAGTGTTGAATCGATTTTTTCTTGTGAAAAAACAGTATTTAATGCGAATAGAAATAGAATAATAAGTTTGTTGCTCGTCATAAAAAAAGATATCAGTTGTAACTATTTCGCAAATGTATTTAATAAATCCCTCAATAAATACGGTACATAGAATATATAACAATTTCAAAACATTCTATAAATTCCCGCTTGTTTTTCATGTTGAGATGAAGGTTTATTTACTCTAAAAACCATGTATTTTTTAATTTAAAATTCTGTTAATAAGTAAGTTGTATTTGTTTTTTGCTTCAAATGACTGTAGGAGAACTTAAATCATAAATTGTTAATTTTAAGTTAACCTTGATTCTTGGTTTTTGCATTTATTTTGCGATTATAATTAAAAAATAGAACATGAAGTTTTTTTACGCCTTTGTTATTTTAATGATTTCGCATTCTTTTTTTGGTCAAAATAGTACTATAAGTGGATCTGTTTTGGATGATTCTAATGGTAGAACTCTGCCTGGAGTAAATGTTATTATTAAAGATTTAAAATTGAGTGTTTCTACAGATTCGGACGGAAAATTTATTTTTAGAAATATTGCTACAGGAATTTATGAAGTTGAACTTTCTTATATAGGATACAAGTCAAAAATTATTTCTGAGGTAGTTACAACAAAAAATGAAATCACTTATTTAAACACAACCCTTGTAGAAAACAAAAATGAACTTAATGAGGTTGTTATTACTAAAACTAGGGCTAAGACAGAATCTGTAAAATCGCTATTGGTGCTGCAAAAAAATAGTGTTAGCGTATCAGACGGTATTTCAGCAGAAACCATTAAAAGAACCCCAGACAAAACCACTTCGGATGTTTTGAAACGTATAAGCGGTGCCAGTATACAAGACAATAAATTTGTTATTATCAGAGGTCTAAATGATAGATATAATGCCGCATTTTTGAATGGCGCTCCTTTACCGAGTTCAGAACCAGATAGAAAAGCATTTTCTTTCGATGTCTTTCCGTCTAATATGTTGGATAATTTAATTATCACAAAAACGGCATCCCCTGATTTACCTGGAGATTTTGCAGGAGGAGTTATCCAAATCAATACAAAAGCAGTTCCAGATAAAAATTTTCAATCCATAACAATTGGTTCAGGATACAATACAATTACTACTTTTAAAGATAAAAAAAGTTATGAAGGCGGTAAAACCGATTGGTTAGGGCTTGATGATGGAACAAGAGCGATAGCATCGACAATTCCTAGTATGGAAGATTTTAATAGTTTAACGCCCCAAGATAAAGCAAAAGTTGCTCAAACTTTCGAGACAGATTGGAAGATTAATGATGAAAAGTTTTTGCCTAATTTGAATTTTCAATACACCTTAGGGCATCATTTTGATTTTAAGGAGAAAGTTTTAGGAGTATTATTTTCGGTTTCCAATAACCAAACCTTTAATTATACTGAAACCACCAGAAATGATTGGGATAATCCAGACCCAAAGGTGCCTTCTGTATTGACAGCAAAATTTTCTGATGATAACTACAGTCAACAGGTGTTAACATCCGCATTGGCAAATTTTTCATTCAAGTTTAACGATAATCATGCTGTAACTTTTAAAAATATTTTTAGTATCAATTCAACCGATTTGGTTGTGGATAGATATGGACAAAAAGATGTCAATGATACAAGGTATATAAGTGCTAACGTTAGATGGTTTACCAGCAATAAAATTTATTCAGGACAATTAAATGGAGAGCATTATTTTTCTAAACCTAAAATTAAATTCAATTGGACTGGATTTTATAGTGATATCAATAGATCGATTCCAAACTTAAGAAGAAATATTTATTCTATTACGGATCCAAACAGTTCTGTTCCTAGTGAGACAATTCCCGTGGCGGAGATTGCTAATGGAAATGGTGGTGCTGATTATGGTGGAGGAATGTTTTTTTCTGAAAATAAAGAATCTATTTCTGGAGGTAAATTTGATATAGCTAAAAAATTTAATATAGGTGAAAAATCGATAAATGAACTAAAAACAGGGTTTTTTTTTCAGAGGAGAGATAGAGATTTTTTTGCTCGTCAATTGCAATATAACACTTATACATTAGGAGGAAATTTTGATTATTCTTTGTTAGAACTCCCTGATGCCACTATTTTTGATCAAGCTAACATGGGGGTTATTTCTCCGGCAGGAGTAACACCTGTTGTAAATGGATTTACATTATATGATGCTTCAAAGTATACGGATGCGTATCAGGCAGGTTCCGATTTGCGTGCAGCATATTTGATGCTAGACAACAGATATATGAGTTTTAGATTGGTTTGGGGAGTTAGGGTAGAAGATTATAATCAAACTTTAGATTTTAAAGATAACAATGGTAAGCCTTCTAAATTGAATAATAAGCAAAAAGATTTTTTACCTTCCGTTAATTTGATTTACTCCATCGATAAAAAACAAAATCTTAGATTTAGCTATTCTAAAACATTGAACCGACCAGAATTTAGAGAATTGGCTCCGTTTGGTTTTTATGATTTTACGAGTCAATTTTTTACGCAAGGTGATTCTTTGAAAATTGCAGAAATACAAAATTTAGATTTTAGATATGAACTGTATCCAGGAAAAGGACAGGTACTTTCATTTTCCTATTTCAATAAAAAATTTAAAAACCCAATCGAAATTATACAAGGCGTAAATAATAAAACAATTACGTATAAAAATGCAATGAGTGCTAAAAATAGTGGTATAGAGCTTGAATTTAGGTTTTTATTGAGTTCTATTTTTAAATCTGAAAACACAACTGTTCTCGATGATATCACTTTGTTTTCAAATGTTGCAGTCATAAAATCTGAAGTGGATGTTTCCAATCTGAAATCTGGAAATCTAGAAAAATCAAGACCATTACAGGGACAATCTCCTTACATTTTTAATGCGGGATTGCAGTATTTGAATGTAGAAAATGGCTGGGCTTTTTCGGCAAATAGTAACAGAGCAGGAAACAGGATTGCGTATGCATCTAGTGAAATAAAGCCCGCAATATGGGAAAAAGGAAGGACTTTTTTAGATATGCAAGTAGCCAAATCATTTTTGAAGAACAAATTAGAATTAAAGTTTAATATTCAAAATATACTGGCTCAGGATTTGATTTTTTATCAAAATAATTATAGAAATAGTGTTGATTATGGTGCATTAGAAACGCTAGCTAACCAAGTCTTTACTGGAGATTATCATTATGAAGATGGCTATAATGCTGCAGACGATGATATTATTTGGGATACCAAATTTGGAAGAAGCTTTTCATTATCTGCGACTTATAATTTTTAAATTATTCATGAATTAAAATGATTGTAGATAATTCAAATAAGAGTTCATTAATGTTTCAGGCATATGATTTTGGCGATAACTTTCTCTGGGGCATGTCTTCGGGTGAAAATCCAGTAGTGAAAAAGGCAGAAGACACCGTTTTTTTAAACACAAAACATCAATTTTCAACTATTGATGTTTCTTTTTATAAGATAGAACTAGAAAAATATAAACAAGATATTGATTTAATAAAGCAATTAGGAATTTCTAATTTTAAGTTTTCTTTATCTTGGTCCAAAATACTTCCCGATGGAGTTGGAAGAATAAATAAGGAAGCCATTAATTTTTATAATGATGTACTTGATATTTGTAAAGAAAATGGAGTCGAATCCTTTGTAACACTGCATGACTCTTGTTTGCCATTAGCCCTCGAGAAAAAAGGCGGCTGGTCTAATCGTGAAATCTTAGATTGGTTTGAAAATTATGTAACTATTTGTGTAACTGCATTTAAAAATAAAGTTAATTATTGGATTGTTTTAAATGAACCTTCCTTTTTTACTGGAGCAGGTCATTTTTTAGGTATAGATTCTTCGGGAAAGAAAGGTTCTAATAATTTTTTACCCGCTTTGCACCATACTTTACTATGTCAATCTGTGGGTTTTAAGACTATAAAAAAAATTACTGCCGAGACTACTCAGGTAGGAACTTTTTTTTCATGTCATTATATTATTTCAAATACTTATAGTGATAAAAATATGAAAGCCGTTGAGCGAATTGATGCGTTGTTAAATCGAATTTTTATTGAGCCTTCGTTGGGATTGGGTTATCCAATAGAATCATTGCCTTTTTTGAAAGGCATAGCTAAATATAAAAGCATTGGCGACGATGATTTAATTCAAGTTGATTTTGATTTTATTGGTCTGCAAAATTGTACTAGAGAAATAGTATCTCACGATTCATTCGTTCCTTATTTGAATGCTAAAATTATAAAAGATGACAAAGCAAGAGTCAAAAAAAATTATTTAAGTTTTCAAATCTATCATGAGTTAATTTACCTTATTATAAAAAAGTATAGTAAATATGAGGGTGTGAAAAAAATATTCATCGTGGAGAATGTAGCTCTGCCTTTTGAAGAAGTAGACTTAGATCCTTCTATAGGTGTTCAAAAAACAAATAACATGCAATCTTTTTTGAATCAAATGTTAAATGCAAAATTAAGCGGAGGCAAAGTTAATGGTTATTTTGTTTCAAGATTAAAAGAATTTGACATCTAAATAGTAAGCCTTTCAAATTTTCCTAAAGAGGTTTACTTTCTCCTATCCTGGTTTAAATAATAATAATATTTTATTTCTTTAAAGGGATTCTATATTACTCTGTATTTACTTAAAAAATATTTTTGCAAGGTGTTTTATAGTAGAGAAATTACCTTTTTTACTTAAAATGAGTTATTTACAATTCGTTAAATTTGATAACAATCAATTTACTCAAATGTTTTGTTTATTTAATTTTTAGTTGGCATTCAGTTTTTTAGTTAAATATAGATTTGTCCTGTTTAACAAAAAAACAAGAAAAATGAAAAAAAACTATTTAATTGCAATTTTGCTGCTTATCGTGAATATGGTAAGTGCTCAAATTGAACAAACCTCTTACAGAGGTGCTTTTGCTCCAGCTCCCACAGCCATGTGGACAGATAGTTGGACAAATTATGATCCGCAGAATACGGTTTATCCGACTGCAACTGTAACTGTTAGTGCTGATATCACGGCTAACACTACTTGGACTGCAGGTAATACTTATTCATTATCGGGTCTTATTAATGTGAGAAACAACGCTATTTTAACGATTCAACCAGGTGTTGTTGTTAGAGGTGCTGGTGCTGGTGCAGCTTTGGTGATTACTAAAGGGGCTAAAATTAATGCTATTGGTACTGCTGCCAGTCCAATTGTATTTACTTCAAACCAAGCTACTGGTTTAAGAAACAAAGGAGATTGGGGAGGAATTATTCTTTTAGGAAAAGGGGCTTTCAACTTGAACAGTGGTGTGAATAATATAGAAGGTCTGACAGCCTCCGTTTATACCGAATATGGTGGAGGATTAACTCCGGATAACAATGACAGTTCGGGTACTTTAAAGTATGTTAGAATTGAATTTGGTGGGTATGTTTATGCTCCAAACAGCGAAATTAACGGATTAACAATGGGTGCCGTTGGTAAAGGAACTACAATTGATTATGTTCAAGTATCTTTCGCTAATGATGATGCTTTCGAATGGTTTGGTGGTTCAGTAAACTGTAAGCACTTAGTGTCTTACAGAAACTTAGATGATGATTTTGATACAGATAATGGGTATAGTGGAACTGTACAATATGCTTTAGCAATTAGAGATCCACAAATTGCTGATAATCCATCTGTCTCTACTTCCGAAGGGTTTGAGTCTGATAATAATGCGGCCGGTTCTACTGTAACTCCTGCAACAAGTGCTATTTTTACAAATTGCACTTTAATAGGTCCATCTTATCGTACAACTTTGACAAACGGAGGTGCTTTAGCTACTGGATATAAAAAAGTAGCTAGAATTAGAAGAGCTTCACAATTGAAAATTTTCAACTCTTTGTTTATGGATTTTTTAGAAGGGCTTCATATTGATGGAGTAGCTGCTGAAAATAATGCTGTTGCAGGAACATTGAAATTCAAAAACAACATTTTGGCCGGTATCGTTACTGCTTCAAAAGTGATACAAGTAACTGCTCCTGGTACTATTACTACAGGTAATAATACTGCCTTCAACATGACGAACTGGTATACTGCGAATTCAAATTCAACAGTGGCTTCAAACTCAGGTTTGTTGACTGCTGCTTATGCTTCTGATGCTACTACTTATACAGGATTGGATTATAGACCAGCTTCTGGATCTATTGTTGAAACAGGTGCGGATTTTTCTGATGCTGTTTTTTCAGGTTTATTATCGGCTACCCCAGTTGTTGTTGGTGAGATAGAGTTTACTTCATACAGAGGTGCTTTTGCTCCCGCTCCTGCAGCAATGTGGACAAACAATTGGACAAACTATGACCCACAAAATGCTGTGTATTCTGCAACTGGAATCACTGTAAGTGGAGAAATCACTGCGAATACTACTTGGACAACAGGTAATACGTACCTTTTACAAGGATTAACGTATGTGAAAAACGGTGCGACTTTAACTATTCAGCCAGGTGTAACTATTAGAGGTGCTGGTGCTGGTTCTGCTTTGATTATTACTAAAGGATCTAAAATAAATGCTGTTGGTACCGCTACAAGTCCAATTGTATTTACTTCTAATAATCCCATTGGTTCAAGAAGTAAAGGAGACTGGGGAGGAATTATCCTTCTTGGAAATGGTTCATTCAACTTGAACAGTGGTGTAAACAATATTGAAGGTATTACTGCTTCAGCAGATACGCAATATGGAGGAGGATTAACTCCAATTGATACAGATAATTCAGGTACATTGAAATACGTTAGAATAGAATTTGGAGGATATGTTTATGCTCCAAATAGTGAAATCAATGGATTAACAATGGGAGCTGTTGGTAGTGGAACTACAATTGATTATGTTCAAGTGTCTTTCGCTAATGACGATGCTTTCGAATGGTTTGGTGGTTCAGTAAACTGTAAACACTTGGTTTCTTACAGAAATTTAGATGACGATTTTGATACGGATAATGGATTTAGCGGTAAAGTGCAATACGCTTTAGCGATTAGAGATCCACAAATTGCTGATGTTCCTGCAGTTTCTACTTCAGAAGGTTTTGAGTCTGATAATAATGCAGGTGGAACAACAGTCTCTCCTTACACAAGTGCAATTTTTACAAACTGTACTTTAATCGGACCATCTTATCGTACAACTTTGACAAACGGTGGTACTTTAGCTTCTGGATATAAAAGAATTGCCAGAATAAGAAGAGCTTCTAAATTGAGTATTTACAATTCAATCTTTATGGATTTCCTGGAAGGACTTCATATTGATGGTGTTGCCGCTGAAAATAATGCTGTAGCAGATGAATTAAGATTCAAAAACAACATTTTAGCAGGTATCGTTACTACTTCAAAATATATACAAGTAACTGCTCCTGGTACTATTACTACAGGTAATAATACTGCCTTCAACATGACATCATGGTTTGCTGCCAATGGTAATACAAATCAAACTGCAAGTGCTGGTTTATTAACTTTGCCATACAACACTTCTGATGCTACTGTATATACAGGATTAGATTACAGACCTGGAACAGGTTCACCTGCATTTTCTGGTTCAAACTTTACAGGTTTGGTTTCTAAAGTGGCTCCAACTGTTGTTACTCCTGTTAATGTATGTAAAGGAACTCTTGCTACTGCTTTAACGGCTACTTTAAATGGTGGTGTTTCTTTAAAATGGTATTCTACTGCAACTATTGCTACTGCTTTAACTGTTGCTCCAGCACCTGCAACTTCAACAGCACCTTCAACAAAATCGTATTTTGTTGCTCAAGTTTATGCTGATGGTACAGTAGGTCCAAGAGCTGAAATTGTTGTTAATGTAAATCCCATATTAGCTACACCAGGTGCAATAACAGGAACTGCTGCCCAAGGTCCTTTAGTGGGAACTACAACTACAGCGACTTATTCTATTGTAGATGTGGCAGGTGCCGTTTCTTACCTTTGGACTGCGCCACTAGGAGTGAATATCATTTCTGGTCAAGGTTCAAATACGGTAACTGTTAATTTCAACAATGTTCCTGCAGCGGCTGGATCAATAGGTACTCTTTCAGTGGTTGCTGTAAATGCTGCTGGTTGTAATAGTCTTGCTAAAACTTTAGTACTTACTAAAGCTTTGCCTGCTGCACCTACTACTATAAAAATGACCGATGCTTTATTGCCATTGCCTCTTACTGGAATACCTACTGCTGTTACAAGTTTTGCTAAATACATGGGGCAACCTACGGTATTAACCATAACTGCAGCTCCTGTTGCAACAGCTACATCTTATGTTTGGGAATTGCCTACTGGTGTTACCTTATTATCAGGTGCTACTACTACATCGGGTGTTACTTCAGGTACTTCAAATGTAATCACGGTTAATTTTGCAGGTGTGACTAATTTGAATAGTTACAATTACAATTCAGTAAATCCTGTATCAGCTGTCGTTACCCCAACAAATGTATTAAGAATAGGTGTAAAAGCTAAAAATGGTACAGGTTCTTCTGTAACTGCCAACACAGCTTTATTAGACCCTACAACTATTTCTACTGCTAAATTGTTGACATTAAAAGCTGTTTTACCGGCTGCTCCGTCAGCAATAAAAGTAACAAATGATGCTGTTAGTACAACTACAGCTGTAACCGTTATCAGTAAATTTATTGGTACAGGAACTGTATTCACATTGACAGCGACTCCTTCATTACTTGCGTCCTCTTACGCATGGGAATTGCCAACTGGTGTTAATCAATTATCTGGTGGTACATCTAATGTAATCACGGTTAATTTTGCAGGTGTTGCTGCTGGTACAACTTCTTTATACTTAGGTGTAAAAGCTGTAAATGGCATGGGTGCTTCTGTAACTAGTACTAATGGTACACTTGTTCCTGCAACTTCATCTACGGCTAAATTGTTGAAATTAACTTCAACCGTTCCTGCTGCTATTACTGCGCTTGCAGGCCAAATAGCTGGTGTATGTGGTAATAGTACTTACGATTATACAATCACTCCTTCTTTACTGGCAAATTCTTATGTAATTACTGCTCCAGCAGGGTCAGTTGTAACATCTGTAAGCAACGCATCTAATGCTACTAATGTATTGGCGACTGCTGACTTGACATTTACAGTTGCTTATCCTGCTGGTTTTGTTGCCACTCTTGCTGCTCCTAAATCTATTGCTGTTGCATCAGTAAACGGAGTTGGATCTAGTCTTACAAACAAATCACTTGCTTTATCAACTTTGATGCCTGCAATAGGTATTGCTACAGGTGGTACTACATTCCAAAGATGTGCTAATCAAACATTTACTATTCCTGCTGTTCTTGGAGCTATAAACTATGTTTGGACGGTAGCTGATGGTGCGGTAATTGTTTCTGGTCAAGGTACAAACTCGGTTGAAATTAATTTTGCTGCGGTTTCGACATTAAAAACTACAAATAAATTAACAGTTGCTGCTGTAAATGCTTGTGGTGTTTCTAGCGCTATTAAGTCAATTACATTAGCTACTACTTCTTGTCCTACTGCTAGAATGTCTTCAACTACTAAAGAGGCTCTTACTGTTAGTACTACCGAGGTTTATCCTAATCCAGCTTCTAGTGATTTCAATATTGACATAACTGCTTCAAAAGCAGGTGTTCTTGAAATTGCAATTTATTCTTTAGATGGTACAATTATGGTTAGTCCTAGGTCAGTACAATTGCAAGAAGGTACTAACACATTCAGCGAAAATATTTCTTCTTTAAATAGTGGAATTTATATCGTTCAATTAGTTAACTCTTCAAACAATGAAGTGATAACTAAAAAATTAATTAAAGAATAATTCAAGTTTTTCTTAAGTTATATTCAGGTCGCCAATTTTGGCGGCCTTTTTATTTAAAAAATTTATTCTTGACGTGTAGTTGATTATGATTTAATGGCTTCTATTACTGGGTTTTTTAGCTGATTTATAGAGTGTTATTAAATGATTAACTTTAAGTTTTACATAATTTTTTTATAAGTATTTATATATTTTTACAGCATCAATTTATTGATGATTTTTTTTTAAAAAATACCATAAATTATTCAAGTTGAAGGATAGAAAAAAAATATATTTATCTTCTCCACATATGAGAGGTAATGAACAAAAGTATATTAGAGAGGCTTTTGATTCTAATTGGGTTGCACCCATGGGTACCAACGTAGATTTATTTGAAAGAGATTTAACAACATATTTAAATAATGTTCATGTGACTACATTATCTTCCGGAACCGCAGCAATTCATTTGGGATTGATACTTCTGGGTGTGAATGCAGGAGATGAAGTTATTTGCCAGTCATTAACATTTGCAGCTTCTGCTAATCCTATTTTATATTTGAAAGCTATTCCTGTTTTTATTGATAGTGAAGAGGATACTTGGAATCTTTGCCCGATAGCACTGGAAGAAGCGATTATTGATAGAATTAAATTAGGTAAAAAGCCAAAGGCTATAATTACAGTCCACTTATATGGTAATCCATATAAAATTGAAATGATACGATCAATTGCCGATAAATATCAAATTCCAATACTTGAAGACGCTGCAGAAGCTTTAGGAAGTTCCTACAAGGGTCAAAAATGTGGTGTTTTTGGAGACATAAGTGTTTTGTCATTTAATGGCAATAAAATTATTACCACTTCTGGTGGTGGCGCTCTGGTAAGTCATTCAGAAGATATTAAGTCTAAAGCCATTTTCTTGGCAACACAATCTAAAGACAATGCAATTCATTATGAACATTCGGAAGTCGGTTATAATTATCGATTGAGTAATATTAGTGCGTCGATAGGTCGTGGCCAAATGGAAGTTTTAGACGAGTTTGTAAATTTGAGAAGAAAAATGCAAGTCTTTTATAAGCAACTATTTGAAGATGTCCCAGGTGTTTATGTATATGACGTGCAAAATAAGGATTGCTTTTCTAATCATTGGCTGTCGGTAATAACAATTAATCCAGCTGAAACTAATGGAATAGATTGTAATGATTTGCGGTTGGCATTTGCGGCTGAAAACATAGATTCCAGACCACTTTGGAAGCCCCTGCATTTGCAACCCTTACACCAAGATTTTCCTTATTATGGCGGCAACGTTGCCGAAAGTTTATTTGCAAAAGGACTATGCCTACCATCTGGATCGAATACTACTGAAGAAGAAAAAGCAAGAATCAAAAATGTTATTGATTGTGTTTTTAAGAAAAAGAAAAAGAAAATTAAAATTAAGTCTCTTTTTTCCAAAAAGAAAAGTCTATTCGAGGACAATCTACTTGTTAATTTTTTTGCAAGAAACAGATTGGAAACCACCTAAATCATTTTTATTGATATATAATTCAATTTCTGATTTGTAAGGTAATTCTTTTTTTAACTGATTAATCCATAGGTTGCTTTGATTAAAATTGGTGTCCAAATGGGACTTACTCAAGCGAAGCAATTTTATGTAACAGACAAAATGAGTTCTTTTTGCAATAAGAAGGAAGTTTTTTTAATTAAGTCTTTTACCATTAATCAGAAATGATAGTTATTACAAACTGCTTATGGGCACAAAAGAATATTTATAGTATTGATTCCCATTATGAATAAAAAAATACTGGTTTTAGGGCTTGGACAAAATAATTTTCTGTCTTTTTTATATGCCTCGTTAAAAAAGTTTGATGCTGAATTTAGTATTACTGCACCGTTTTATGTTGAAATAAATAAAGAATCCAACAATGATTCCTGGATGTATGACAATAAAAATAGTGTCACAAAAATTTCGGCTATATCAATGTTACAGTCCTTTTTCTATTGCTTGTTTTCCAGACATTTTTATGCAACATATTTTTTTATTCTTTTTGTAGAAGGTAAATTTCCAAAAGCATTTCATTTTGTTGTCAAACAGATTCAAGCCAAAGCATTTTTTCTTCAAAATAAAAATTTTAAAGAATTTGACACCTTTCATTTTCATTTTATGCAATACAGTTATTTACGAGAATTATTCTTGGTTCCCAAAAATAAAAAAATAGTATGCTCCTTTTGGGGATCCGATTTGTTGCGAACAACTGATATCCTGAATTTTTATTTTGTAAAAAAAGCACTCCACAAAGCCACCACGATTACTTGTCAATCAATAGAATTAAGAGAAATTATCTTGTCCAAATTTGGAAGAAATCTGTACGATAAAATTCAAATTTTGATGTTTCCAATCGAAGAAAGAATCTATGCTCAAATGGATTTGAATGAGCAAAATGAGCAAAAAACAACTCTTTTTAAAGAAAAATATGGCTATGCATCCGATAAAATAAATGTGTTGATAGGACACAGCGGAAGCCCTTTTAACAATCATTTAAAAATAATTACTGCTTTACAAAATTGCATTCATAAAGACAAATTACATTTAATTATCAACTTAAATTACGCTATAACCGAAACCGGAAAGAAGAAATATAGAAAAGAACTAAACGAAGCTTTACTTGCAATTGGATGTTCTTTTGTGATTTTAGAAAAGTTTTTTGTAAATGAAGAATTAGCCGTTTCTAGATTGGCATCTGACATTTTTATCCATGCTCCCGTTTCGGATGCCTTGAGTAGTACTATGTTGGAATTGTTATACGCTTCAAATGTTGTAATTGCGGGTTCTTGGTTGCCCTACAAAACATTTAGAAAAGCAAAGCTGAAGTATCATGAAATTAATGATTTTTTAGAATTAAAAATTAAATTGGACTTTCTAATTGAAAACCTTCGATCAGAAAAAGAGTTTGCAAAAGAGAATAAATCCCTAATTCAATTTTATTTTTTTAATGATGCTATTATAAAAAAATGGTCTCACATCCTGAATTAATACACTTTTTTTAACGCCTCGAAAAATAGCAATGACTTTAAAGAACAAAGTGAAAAACGGATTGAAATGGACTTTTATAGATCAGATTTTATCGCAAATTATTTTTTTAATTTTTGGTATTTTTTTGGCCAGAATACTGAGCCCGGCTGTTTTTGGTGTAGTTGGAATGATTACAATTTTCTCCAATTTTGCAGTGTTATTTATTGATTTAGGCTTTAGCGCAGCATTAATTCAAAAAGAAAAGATTACCAATGCTCATTATTCCTCCGTATTTTGGCTCAATTTAGGAATTGGATTCCTGATGTATTTGCTTTTTTATTTATGCGCACCATATATTAGTTTGTTTTACAAGCAAGCTGAGTTAACGGCTTTGATTAGGGTTATTAGTTTGTCTTTTATCATAACTTCAGTGGCATCGGTCCAGTCTAATTTACTTATAAAAAACCTGCAGTTCAAGAAAAAAGTAATCATTAATTGGATTGCCATGATTGTGGGCTATGCTATTGCATTTGTAATGGCTTATCGAGGATACGGTGCTTGGGCATTGGTTTGGATGACGCTAGCCACAGCAATTGTGAACACTCTTTTGTATTGGATTACTGCATCCTGGGTACCATTACTTATGTTTGACTGGAATAAAATAAAAGAGTTGTCTCATTTTGGATTGAATTTTCTAGGCGATACCAGCGTAAATTATTGGTCCAGAAATTATGACAATTTTATAATTGGGAAAGTGTTGGGAAGTTATGATTTAGGCTTGTATTCTAGGGCTTATTCCTTAATGCTATTACCGCTTCGAAATGTTACCACAATTGTTACCAAAGTCATGTTTCCTGCATTTTCACAAAAACAAAGTGATTTAGCGTTGTTAAAAAAATATTATTTAAGCATCATTAAATACATAGCACTTCTTACTTTTCCTATGATGATTGGACTTTCATTGGTGGCCAAAGAATTTGTATTACTTTTTTTTGGTAAACAATGGTCAGCTATGATTCCGATACTTTCAATCTTGAGCGGATTGGGCGCATTGCAATCTATTGTTTCTTTAAACGGTTTGATATATAACTCGTTAGGGAAAGTGGCGATTGCTTTTAAAGTGTCTTTATTTACAAATATTATTTTGATTATCGCCTTTACCATTGGTGTCAATTATGGGTTAAAAGGCGTTTCTTGGAGTTATTTAATTGCCAGTTTACTATTGTTTGGACCTATTTATAACACGGCAATAAAACAACTTAATATTACGCTAATCGAAGTTTTTAGGTACTTAAAAGGAGTATTATTCGCCACAGCAGCAATGACTCTTAGTTTGATAATTTTAAATAGTTTTTGCACTATGTCTTTGCTATTTAGTTTGTTGCTGAAAATAGGTTTGGGGAGTAGTGTTTATTTTCTAGTATTAGTGGTATTAGAAAAAAAAATAGTACTGAATTTGAAACAAAAGGTTCTTAATTTAATCTAAAGTATGCCATCATCTATTCAAAAAATTTACGCATCAAATATTCATTTATTAAAGTTTAGAACACTTTTAATAAATGTAAGAACCAAAGGAATTAGAAGCAATATGAGCCGTATTCTCTTATTCGGGAAGTGTAGTTTTTCTATTCACAAAACCGCAAAAATTAATTTGAATTTGGGACATTTAGCGATCAACAGATATATTACCAAAAAAGACCCTTTTATTGGTAATATTGAAATGTATGAAAACTCAGAAATTAATGTTCAAAACACTTTTTTCTTTCATAGTGGTTGTGATATTATGATTTTCAAAAATGCCAAACTTAATTTAGGCAGTGGTTATATCAATAGGTACGCTAAAATAAGGTGCTACGGCGAGTTAACGATTGGACAAGGTGTGGCCATTTCCGAAAATGTTACCATTTGGGATAGTGATACCCACGCTATTGTTGGCAAAGAGCATTTAATGACGCAACCCATTACAATAGGAAACCAAGTTTGGATCGGGGCCAATGTTACTATTCTTAAAGGAGTATCTATTGGCAATGGAGCTATTATTGCTGCCGGTTCCGTAGTTACAACAGCTATTCCTCCCAATTGTTTGGCTGCGGGAATTCCAGCAAAAGTGATAAAAGAAAGTGTCCAATGGAAATAAATTAATGCATAAACAAATCAATACATGTTTTCTGTAATCATTCCATATTATAATAAATCAAAATACATTCAGCGTTGTTTGGATGCTGTTTTGAATCAAACATTTCAAGAATTTGAAATCATTTTGGTCAATGATGGTTCAACCGATAATGGTTTGCATTTTATTTTGGATAATTATCCGAATACTATAACGGTAATCAATCAAGAAAATAAAGGCGTTTCTGCGGCACGAAATACTGGAATCCAACAGGCAAAATATCCTTTTATAGCTTTCCTGGATGCAGACGACTGTTGGCACAATCAATTTCTTGAAAAAATAAAAACAGTCATTGATGCCGAAAAAGACATCAAGATAATCGGTACACATTACTCCAGAAATAAGAAATTTCTAACAATGGATTCGGGTACTTTGGATTATTTTAAATTCGAAAATTATTTTAAATCTGCACTCAAAAACACCTATTTCTCATCCTCTTCTACCATTATCACCACCGACTTTTTTACAAAAGATGTGGGGTTTAACACCTATTTAAAAAAAGGAGAAGATATTGATATTTGGATTCGAGCGGTTCAAAGTGGAGGCAATGCTTTTTATATCAAAAATACTTTAGTTTATTATTCGGATGAAGATGCCAATCAGGCAACTAATTCTAAAGGAAGTCTTCAAACTACTTTGGTGGGAGCCATAAATGAAAAGTATCAAAATTTGCTAAAATCTAGCGAAGACGAGCACTTTAACCGATTTGTGAGTGTTTATGTTTACTTTAATTTATATCCCTATTATTACGGTTCCGAGTCGCATTTGTTTGCTAAAGCAGCGCTCATAAAGAACGAATATCAGTTTTTTTTATTGAATTTGGTTTACACGTTACCATTGCGGGTTGGTATTGTGTTACTGAAATCAAATAGATTTAGCAAATGGATTCGATTGTATATGAAATTTGTAATTCGTTTTATTCTTAATTAATATGAAAATAATACGACTGACAACTTTTCTCGATTTTGGTGGAATTGAATCTAAAATGGCAAATTTAGCCACTTTTTCCGATGCTAATGAATGGCTGTTTTGTGCTATTGGCAAGGGAGGTATTGCCGAAAAAAAGATACTGTCAAATGGTAAACAAGCGGTTTGTTTTCATCTTTCTCATAAAATACCGTCTTTAAAAACAATTTGGAAACTTTATTTTTATTTCAAAAAACAAAAGCCAGACGTAGTACATTCATCCGGTGCAGAAGCCAATTTTCATGGTGTTATAGCAGCAAGACTAGCAAGAATTCCTGTAATTATATCGGAAGAAATAGGTATTCCGAAGCATGGAAAAAAAGCAAAAATACTATTTAGTTATATTTATAAATTATCCGATTATGTAATGGGTGAATCACAAAGTGTGATTGATAATTTAAAAAACAATTACAAAATTGATTCCCATAAATTAAAAGTGGTGTCTAATTTCGCTCTTTTTCCTAAGCTTGAAACGTCAAAAAAGGTTTCTAAAAATAGTACATTCAAATTGTTGTCAGTATCAAGACTTGAACCTGTAAAAAATATTGAAGGAATCATTCGAGTGGTGCTGCGATTAAAAAAAGAGCAATTCAAAATAAAATATACGATTGTTGGTGACGGAAGTTCAAAAGGCAGTTTACTAGCTTTAATCAAAAAATTAGCGCTTCAAAACGAAGTAGATTTGGTAGGTTTTCAGGAGCATACAGCTCATTATTTTTTTCAAACCGATTTGTATGTTTTGAATTCTCTTTCCGAAGGATTTTCTAATTCCCTTCTTGAGGCAATGTATATGCAAAAACCATCGATAACTACCTGTGTCGGCGCAGCACAAGAACTCATTCAAGACGGCGAAAATGGTTGGATAATTAGCATTAATAAGGAAGAAGATTTGTTCGAAAAAATAAAAGAATGTTACTTGTTAGACCAGAATTCAAGAGTTATAATGGGCAAAAAAGCAAATCAAACCGTTATTCAAAAATATTCTTTACAAACACACACAAAGTCTTTAGTAACACTATACCAATCTAAATTATGATTAGAGTATTACACATTATAGACGCAATGGCATCAGGAGGCGTAGAACGTAGGCGGTTATCCTTAGCAAAATTGTTAGATAAATCTAAATTTGAACTCAAAATAATTTGTACCAATGCCGCTGGTCCTTTTCCTGGCGAAGTACGTAAAGAAGGTATTGAAGTTATTGCTATTGGAGATTTAGGTTCTTTTATGGATTATAAACAACATTTAAAAGTGATGGAAATCATTGACGTGTTTAAACCTCATATCATACACGGTGCTGTTTTTGAAGGCGTTACTATGGCGGCAATTAATGGTTATTTGAAGGGTGTTCCTGTAATCATTCTCGAGGAAACTTCCGATCCCCAAAACCGAAGATGGAAAGGCAATCTACTCCTGAAAATTTTGAGTTTTGCTGCCGATAAAGTGGTTGGTGTATCACCCGCGGCTACTGATTATCTTAAAAATAAATTGCACCTTCCTGCTCATAAAGTGCTATTAATTACCAATGGTGTTGCTGTTCCAAAAGCAGTGTCTCAAGCTGTTGTTCAAAATTTAAAAGAAAAATACCAGATTAAGCCAGATGAAATTGTCATAGGCTCCGTGGGACGAATGTCTTCGGATGCGCACAAAAGATTTTCGGATTTAATACGAGCCTTTGCAGTTCTCATCAAAAAAAATCATAAAGCTAAATTAGTTTTAGTAGGTGACGGACACCAAAAAGCAAGTTATGTGCAATTAGTTGCCGAACTTCAAATTCAAGATCAGGTGATTTTTGCAGGTTATCAAAATCAAATTGGGGATTATTATGCGCTGTTTGATGTCTTCTGCTTGGTATCGGCTTATGAGGCATTTGGATTGGTTTTGGCGGAAGCCATGTTCCATAAATTGCCCGTTGTGGCAACAAGAGTAGGTGGGATGCAATATATTGTTGATGATAATAAGACGGGGTTTTTAGTTGATAAATTTGATGTAAAAGCTATTTCAGAAAAACTTGAAATCGTAGGTCTCAATCCTGATTTGCGCGTATTGTTTGGTAAAAATGGTTTTGATAAAGCCATAAAGAACTACACCGAAGAACGCTATGTCAAAGATGTAGCGAACTTATATTTAGAATTGATACAGAAAAAGAAAGTTAAATTAAATAAGCTGAATTTAGGTGACAGATAGAATTTATTTACCAGGATTAAATGGGTTGAGAGCTATTGCTGCTTTGGCGGTTGTAATTACCCATATAAATAACAGATTGGATTATTATGGTTTACCTAAGGCTCAATTGTTGGATTTAGCCAGCTACGGTGTTACCATTTTTTTTACGTTGAGTGGGTTTTTAATTACTTATTTATTACTGAAGGAATTTGAGATAACTGGCACAATAAATATGAAAAAATTCTATATGAGAAGGATTTTGCGTATTTGGCCTTTGTATTACTTGTATTTGTTTATTGTGATTTTATTGAATGGTATTTCGAATATTCAATGGCCCATTTTGTTTTATCTTTTTATCGTTCCAAATTTCAAAAATTCATTTGTAGGGCTAATAAATACAAGTGCGGGTAGTAAAATAATGACTTTTATGATTGGGCATTATTGGTCATTAGGTGTAGAAGAACAATTTTACGCCTTTTGGCCGTGGATTGTTAAAAAGAGCAAAAACGTATTCAAATTTTTAATGGTATTTCCAATTTTATTCGTTTTACTGAAATTGATTCTCAGGATTTTTTATGCACCATACAACATTCTGGTTTTTGTAAATTACACTCGATTTGGTTGTCTTGTAATAGGAGGATTAGGTGCTTATTTGTATTTTAAAAATAGTCATAAACTGGAAATTTTCAATAAGCGTTGGGTTGAGTTATTAGCTTGGGTGTTTTTTGCTATTGTAGCCTTCAATAAATTTCATATTACTTCTATAATTGATCACGAGATAATTGCTGTTTTTACCTTAATTATTATTTTTAATCAAATTAATAATCCTGATAAATGGATTTCTTTAGAAAATAAATTATTTGATTATTTAGGAAAAATTTCCTTCGGGTTGTATGTCTATAACCCTTTAGTAATTTACTTAATGGCGTTTGTTTTTAATTATTACGTAATTGAAAATAAAAGGATAAGACTGTTATTGATTTATCTTTTGGTTATTCCAGGTATCATTATGGTGGCTCACCTATCTTATCACTATTTCGAAAAACGATTTTTAAAATTGAAAAGCAATTATACTACTATTCAAAGCGCAGCAAGTAAATCTGAAATTTAATTATGAAAAACATACTCTTTATCACTTGGGATGGACCGCAGACCAATTATATGGAAGGATTATTTATGCCTATTTTAAGCCAAGTTCAAATGCAATCAGAATATATTTTTCATATCGTACAATTTACTTGGAGTGCACCTGAAAAAATAATGATTACGCAAAAAATAGCCCAAGATTTTCATCTTGTTTATTCTTCAAGAACGATTGATAGAAAGCCCATTGCGGTTTTAGGTAATTTATTTACAGTATACAAAGGCATACAATTCTTGAAAAAGTACATCAAAAATAACAACATCAGTATTGTAATGCCAAGAAGTACAATGCCGGCCATAATGATCAATCGAATACCAAAACGTAATTTCAAAGTGGTATTTGATGCTGATGGATTACCAATAGAAGAGCGGGCTGATTTTTCGGGTTTGTCCCGAAACAGCAAGCAATATCAATTTTTTAAGAAGGAAGAATTTAAAATGTTGTTGAAGGCTGATGTTGTGCTAACACGTTCTCATGAAGCTATAAATATCCATTCTCAAACATTAGAGAATACTAATTTAAATAAATTTTCGGTAGTGCTTAACGGAAGGAATACTGATTTCTTTAAACCGAATCCGTCCGAAAGACAAAAAATACGAAAGGAGTTGTCTCTTTCGGATCAAGCCAAACTTTTGATCTATTGCGGTTCATTGGGGCCACAATATGGCTGGGATGAAATGATGGCTATTTTTAGAAAGTATCAGGAAAAAAATCCGTCTGCACTGTTTTTGATTCTAACCGGAAATGTTGCATTTGCCAATGAAAGAATTTCACCGGCATTTAAGAAAAGTATAATTGTATTGAAAGTCCCTTTTGCTGTTGTTCCCAATTATCTGTCGGTTGCTGATGTGGCATTTGCGATTAGAGAACCCAAATTCAGTATGCAGGGCGTAGCTCCAATCAAGCTTGGCGAATACTTGTTGATGGGAATTCCAACCATTGCATCGGTAGGAATTGGTGATACTGAACAAATTCTCAATGGTGTTCCGAATTGTTTTTTATACCACCATCAAAATCCCAATCGTGTTGATGATGCAGTTTTGTTTATTGACGGTTTAGGCAAAACGAACTTTGAGGAAATACGAAAGTATGCCATTCCTTTTTGTTCGATAGAAAAAAGTGCAGAGAGTTATTGCAACGCTTTAGATAAATTAAGATGAAAGTACTTTATTTAACAAAATACAGTAGAAACGGAGCTAGCAGCAGGTTACGAAGTTACCAATACTTCCCGTTTTTGGAAGCAAAAGGAATCTCTGTTAGTGTTAGTCCTTTTTTTGATGAGGACTATTTAAGTAATCTGTATTCTGGTAAGCGAATAGCAAAACGTAAGCTCCTGAAATTTTATCTAACTCGATTTTTCAAGCTGTTTTCTATTTATAAATACGATAGAATCGTTATCGAAAAAGAACTTTTTCCTTATTTTTTTAGTTGGTTTGAAAAGGTTTTATATCTATTAAAGGTAGAATATATAGTTGATTATGATGATGCTATCTTTCATAATTATGATTTAAGTACCAACAAATTAATCTCGTTTTTATTTAAAAATAAGATTAATAATGTTATGAAATATAGTGGTTGTGTAATAGCGGGAAATAGTTATTTGCGCGTAAGAGCCAAAGAGTCTGGTGCTAAAAAGATAGTAATACTTCCAACAGTAATTGATGTTGATGTGTACAAAGCCAAAAGTAATTATGCCAATTCTAAAATTATTATAGGGTGGATAGGTTCTCCATCAACTTTCAAATATGTAAAAAATAATAAATCTGTTTTCTCGAAATTATTCCAAAAATACAATGCTGAATTGCATATAATAGGTGCAACAGAAGATCTTGGGCTAGGCACGAATGTAAAATACTTGAAATGGACAGAAGAAAGCGAAGTGGATTTGATTTCACAATTTGATATAGGAATCATGCCACTAGAAAATACTCCTTGGGAATTAGGAAAATGTGCCTACAAATTAATTCAATATATGGGCTGTGGTGTTCCTGTAGTTGCTTCATCAGTTGGAATGAATAAGATAGTTGTTGATGAGGGTATTAGTGGTTTTTTGGTACGAGTAGAAGAACAATGGCTGGATAAATTAAGCCAGTTAATTGAAGATAGGGCACTGAGAGAATCGTTAGGGAAAAAAGGCAGAATTAAAGTAGAGTCAGCGTTCAGTATTCAAAATAAACAGGCTGTACTACTATCAGTTTTAGCAAATGAATAGCGCACCTAAAAGTCAATATCTCGATGTTTTACAACTATTTAGAGGAATGGCCGCTTTGATGGTGGTGCTGCATCATACTATTGGCTCCATAAGATATTATCATAAAATGGAATATCCTTTTCTTGATTATGTCGCGTTTATTGGGAAATTTGGGGTTGACTTCTTTTTTGTGCTGTCGGGATTTATAATCACGTATTCGGCTTTTTACAATTATAATGAACCAAATTCATTTAGTAATTATATAAAAAACAGACTCATACGAATTTATGTTCCCTATCTTCCCATAGGGATACTCATGTTAGTTGTCTATACGCTTTTACCTAGTTTTTCTAATGGAAGTAGAGCCATTAGTACACTAACTTCATTAAGTTTAATTCCTCACGGAAATCCAGCGTTATCCGTAGCTTGGACACTTTCTTTTGAACTCTGTTTCTATCTTTTGTTTAGTATTTCTTTTTTTTCAAAAAGAGTTTGGAATTATTTCATTTTGGTATGGTTTACATCCATAATCATCTTTACATATTCGCCATCTTCTTCCTTGCATTTTTTGGATAATCCTGTTGTTAAAATCCTGTTTTCAATCTATAATATCGAATTTATTTTAGGTTTCTTGTTGGCATTAGTGATTGTTAGAAAAATAAAAATAAATATAATTTTAGCATTTTTAATACTTATTTCATCACTTATACCATTCTTGTATTGTACATTTAACCATTTAAAAATCTTTAAATTTGACGTAAACTTGTTGTTTTCTATTGCAGCATTTTTAATTATTTACATAGCTATTAATTATTATAATTTCAAAATTAATGCTACCGCATTGATGATGTTGATAGGTAATGCCACTTATTCTATTTATTTAATTCACAATCCTTTGCAAATGATTTTGGTTCGATTGTTTCCTAAAATAACTTCTGTTGTAAGTTTGATTGCTGCATTGGTGTTGGTATTGATTCTTTCTTGTGTTGTAGGGTATGTGTATTATTATATTTTTGAAAAAAAGGCTATGCAAATTATAAAATCTAAATTGATAAAATAAATATGGATTTCTTTATTACTGTCTTAATTTTTGTATTAGGGTATTCATTCATTCAAAGTTTTGCAGCAAAACTTTCAGAAGAAAATTTGAGTACGCTAAAAAAAATGTTTCTGTTTCATATACTATTCGGAGCTTACTTTTGTTTTTTTGTTCAAGGCGATGCGGTAGGATATTGGAAACAAGCTAAGTTTATGTCTTACGCAGATTTTATCTATTCGTTAACCGAAGATCAAGGGACTTATTTTATACTGGCGTTAAATTATTATCCTTCTAATGTTTTAGACTTGTCTTATTTTACCGGGACTATGCTATATAGTTTAATTGGTTTTATTGGATTGACATATTTTTACGTAATGGCGGTAGAATTGATTCCAAATGACCCGAAATTTAAAGGGTATTATTTATTTCCGCTTTTGTTTTTTCTGCCTAATTTGCATTTTTGGAGTTGTGCTGTGGGTAAAGATGCTTTATTGTTTTTTTGTATTGCTATCTTTACTTATGGTTTAATGCAGCCCATCAAGCGGATGCCCATGATTATTTTGGGATTGTTATTGGCCTATTTTATTAGGCCCCACATAACTCTGTTTATGCTTTTAGGATTCGGAATGGCTTATTTTTCAGGACGAAATATTTCGGTAGTACAGCGAGTGTTATTTTTCGGGGTAATGATTGGAGTTTCGATTGTCATATTACCAATGGTAATGGAATTTGCCAAAATAGAAGAAGCTTCTGTTGATAGTTTTGATAAATTTTCAGTAGGAAAGGCAGCTTTATTGAGTAGATCTCACACGGGTTCTGCCGTTGATATTTCTTCCTATCCCTTTCCTCTAAAGGTTTTTACTTTTCTGTATCGCCCATTCTTTTTTGATATCAATGGAATCCCATCCGTTTTGGCATCATTTGAAAATTTGCTTTTATTGGTATTGTCCTTTACGGTACTTAAAAACAACCCCTTGCAAACTTTTAAAAACGCACCATTTGTTATTCAAGGAATGGTTTATTTTTTAGTCATTGGTACGCTTGCATTTTCACAAACTTTAGGAAATGTTGGTATAATGATTCGGATGCGAAATATGTTTTTACCGGGGTTGATTGTATTTATTTTTTGGCATTTTTCATACCGGCAATCGTTAGAATCCGAGGTGTAATTCATTTGTTGTTTCTTAACAATTTATACGGTTATTAATAGCATAATCCTTCTCCATTTTAAATTATTGTAAAGGTTTTAATTGATTTCACATAGATCAAATTTTGATATTATTTTTATTCAAAAAAGGAGCTATTAATCTTTTTTTTCAGATAAAAATAATAATTTTCTTTAGTTTTTTTAAATCTTATTTAGGTTTAATTCAAGGCAAAGGAGAAAGACGACTATGAATTGGTATGAAAACAATTGAAAATAAATTAATCCGAATCACAACTGTTCCTCTCTCATTAGATAAATTATTGTCGGGTCAATTGAATTACATGAATTCCTTTTACGAAGTAACCGCAGTAGCTTCAGAAGATGAATATTTAAAAAAAATTGGAATCAAAGAAAAGGTAAAAACATTTGCTATAGAAATGTCCCGAAAAATTACCCCAATACATGATTTAGTGGCTGTTGTAAAATTGTTTTTATTTCTAAAAAAAGAAAATCCGTTAATTGTCCATTCACACACGCCAAAAGCTGGAATAGTGGCAATGATTGCGTCAAAATGTGCCGGTGTTCCAATCAGGTTACATACAGTTGCCGGATTACCGCTAATGGAAACAAAAGGGTTGAAACGCATTGTATTAGAAAGTGTTGAAAAACTTACGTATTCTTGTGCCACTACGGTTTATCCAAACTCAAAAGGGTTGTATGATTTTATTTTGGCAAATAAATTTACGGAACATAGAAAATTAAAAATCATTGGTAATGGCAGTTCAAACGGAATCAATACAAAACATTTTTCTTCAGAAGAAGTTTTACAATCCCAACAGCAAAGCTTGAAAACAGAGTTGGGAATTGAAGCAGAAGATTTTGTTTTTGTTTTTGTCGGGCGTTTAGTTGGGGATAAAGGAATTAATGAAGTGGTATTGGCTTTTAAAAAATTAATAAAACAAAATTCGAGTGTAAAATTACTTTTGGTTGGAATGGAAGAAAAGGATTTAGATCCGCTTGATGACTTGACTCAAGAAGAGATAAAAGAAAACAAAAATATTCTTTTTACAGGTTTTAAAGAAGATATTAGACCCTATCTGGCCATTAGTAAAGTATTAGTTTTTGCCAGTTATAGGGAAGGATTTCCAAATGTTGTTTTACAAGCTGGTGCAATGGGGTTGCCGTCAATTGTGAGTGATATAAATGGTTGCAACGAAATTATAATAGATGGGAAAAACGGGATTATTATTCCTGTAAAAAATAGTGAAGCAATTGGAAAAGCTGTTTTGAGAATGATTGATGAAAAAGATTTTTTTCTTTCTCTACAATCGAATGCTAGAAAAATGATAACCTCTCGATATGAACAACAAGTGATTTGGGACTGTATTTTAGAGGAATACAAACAAGCAGAGTACCTATTAGCAAAACCTAAAATGGAATATGTATAAAAAGTGTTTCAAACCTTTTTTGGATTTTAGTTTCGCCTTTTTTGGATTGATTGTTTTGAGTCCACTATTTTGTATCGTTGCTTTGGGGCTGTTTTTTGTTAATAATGGCAACATTTTTTTCTTGCAAAAACGTCCAGGAATTGAAGGGAAATTATTTACCATATTCAAGTTCAAAACGATGAACGATAAAAAAGATGCAGTAGGAAATTTATTGCCAGATGCTGAAAGACTGACGGTAATAGGTAAATGGATTCGCAAGGCTTCAATAGATGAACTTCCACAATTGGTAAATGTATTAAAAGGCGATATGAGCATTGTGGGACCAAGACCTTTATTACCTGAATATTTGGATTTATATTCTGATTTTGAAAAAATAAGGCATAAGATAAAACCAGGTATAACTGGATGGGCACAAATTAATGGTAGGAATGCAATAGATTGGGAAACTAAATTTAGATATGATGTTTGGTATGTTAAACATCTATCTTTTAGGTTAGACTTTAGAATTATTTTTAAAACCCTTCTAAAATTGTTGAAAGTTGAAGATATTAATGCTGCAAACAGCGCAACAATAGAACGATTTGATGGAAAATAGAAAGCTGTATATTTTTGGAGCGAGTGGTCATGGGAAAGTTGTTGCAGAATTGGTAGCAAGTACTTATTCTAAAATAGAAGCAATGATTGACGATGCTCCCAAAACTGCTAGTTTTGGACAATTACCTATTCTCAACACTATGTCGATGCTACCACCTAAATCTGATGTCGCCATGATTATTGCCATTGGGAATAATTTAATAAGAAAAAAAGTTAGCTCGAGATTTAGTAGTTATAATTTTTTTACCAGTATACATAAGACAGCTTTTGTTTCTCCGTCAGCAACTGTGGGGCTAGGAACCGTCGTTATGGTACATGCGATTATTAATTCTGATGCAAAAATAGGAAATCACGTGATTATTAATACTGCAGCTCTAGTAGAACACGATTGCAGTATTGCGGATTTTGTACACATTTCGCCAAAAGTAACATTGTCAGGTAACGTTAGCATTGGTTTAGGCTCTCATATAGGCTCGGGAGTCATTGTAATCCCTGGGGTAAAAATTGGGAAATGGTGCACAGTTGGAGCTGGTTCCGTGGTCATAAACGATATTCCGGACGGAGTGACTGTTGTGGGTAATCCAGGGAAAATTATTGAGAATACTACCGTTCTGGAACCATCAGTAACATGTGAAAAGATTTTTAAAAAGAAGAAAGTAATCAAGATAAATAGCGATTACAGGAAATTTAATATTTACAAAGGCATAAAGTAAGTTGTTTTATTAGCATGAAATATAATGGAGAACACTTCATCTTTAGTTAAGGACTAACCACAGATTTCTTAGAAATCGTTTTGAATTTAATTAAAAAAAGCAACTAATAGTCTTTACTTTTTTCGTTTAATGAATTTAGTTATTTTTTAAATACATTTTTATACCACTTCTTAATTTTATATTGGAATGACGTGTTGGTAACCGGATCATTATCATAGCCGTAACCATATCCGTAGTTATAGGAATAACTATATCCATACCCTTTATTTTGGCCTACATTATTTAAAATAATGCCCATGTTTTTAATAGTGTTTAACGTCTTTAAATTAGAGATAAATTTGAGTAGTCTTTTTTCAGTAAAATTCGCACGAGTAACATAAAGTACAGTATCGGCCAGATGTGTAATTAGAGTTGTATCTGCAACCAATAAGGTGGGAGCAGTATCAACAATAATATAATCATAATCATTTTTTATTTCATTCAATAATAATTCAAATCTACCATTTGATAATAATTCAGAAGGATTTGGGGGAATAGTACCTGAAAAAATGATGTCAAAATTTAAATTGGTATCGGTTAAATGTTTCGCTTTTATATCATCAATTTTTATACTTGTGTCGTATAAATAATTCGTAATTCCTTTTAAGTTAGGTCTTTCTAGGTCAAGTTTTCGGTGTAATTGCGGATTTCTTAAGTCGGCACCTATTAAAATTACTTTTTTACCAAGAGTAGAAAGTGTTATTGCTAAATTCAAAGAAACAAACGTCTTTCCTTCTCCTTTTATGGTTGAAGTAACAAACAAAATGGAGCCTCGCTCTTTTTTTGGGTTAATGTAATTGATGTTATTTCGTAGAATTCTAAACGACTCCGATAATATGGAGCGGTCTAAGAACTGGATCGTCTTACTTTCTGTTTCAATAAAAGGGATCTCTGCTATTACGGGAACATCTGGTATTAATGACTCCAAATCTTCTTTGCTATTTATTTTATTATCAAATAAAAAATAAAAATAAAGTATTCCAATAGGAAATAATATACCCAAAAGCAGTGCTGCCATAAATATTACGTTTCGCTCCGGGGCTATTGGGTGAGCCGGAAAAATAGCATAATCTACTACTTTGATAGATGGATTTGTTATGGCTAAATTAATGGCAGCCTCTTCTCTTTTTTGCAATAGTAAAATGTACAACGATTCTTTTATTGATTGTTGCCTTTCAATTGAGCGAACCCCTTTTTCGTTATAGGGCACTTTGCTGTATGCTACATTATCTAAATTGCTAATTTTGCTTATTTCATTTCTGTTGAATTCTAGTACGTTTTGATATCCAATGATGGAAGCCCTTATGTTATTTTTTATTTGCAAAGCAAGTGCTGCCGTTTCTTTAACCATAGGATTTGATTCTCCTCCACCAGATAACATCAATTTATTGCGTTTTAAAATTTGTTCGTTGTAATTGGCAACTAATCCGTTTACTTCCCCATTTTCAATTCCAATATTTGAAGGTAATAGTTCAAGCCCTTTACTGGTGTTTAGGGCACTCATCATAAGTTTTGTTAATGCTAATTGAGTATTCGCAGTTTCTAATTTTGATTTTGATTCATAGTTGTTTTGCATTAAAACACTGGCATCGGCTTCAACAAAACTTAACCCTTTAGTCCTTTTGAAATTCGCCTTTGAAATCTCGATAGAATCTAATTCGTTAAAAAGAAATTTAAATCGATCATCAACAAATTCGATAGTTTTCTTGGAAACAAGTTGTCGGTCTTGAATACCGTCTTGGTTGAATACTTCAATTAATGTATTGACAATATCATTAATTTTTTCTTGATTAAAACCATTTAAAGTGAGGCTTAAAATGTCACTTTGTTTTACAACATAATCAATGACAATTCTATTTGAAATAGATTGCACGACACTTTTTCTTGTTTTTAAAATTATTTGATATTCATTGCCATTTACTTTCTTTAAAAATTGCTTGTTTTTAATGATTATTTTGAATGGAACAGCAGTGTTAAAATTTGTTTCGCCAAATTTATATTCTTTATTATTTCCTTTAACCTTGTATCCATTTTTTGTCAATTCAATTTGAAAAGAGGTCTGTTGAGTGGTCAAAGAATCCTTTTCTTTTGCCCAAATGACCGTAAATGGGGTGTTTTTCCATAATTCAATAGATTTTATTCTTCCTACACCATAGATTTCAGTAGTTAGATTTAAACTATCCACTACAGCACCTATTATTCGGGAAGATTTCATAATTACGATTTCATTCCCTTTGCTGATCTCATTATTTCCGAAAATGGAAACATTGTCAGTGGGTAATTTAAAGGCCGTATTTGTATTGTCCAGGATTTTAATTTTGGCACTGGTTTGATACACATCACCGGCATATCTCAAATAAAAAAAGCAAATAATCAGCGCAATTGTTACGGACAAAACAATCCATTTCCAATAGGATAGGTATTTTAATATCTCTTGTTTAATATTGAAATTATTTTTTTTACTTTCCAATTGTTTTGGCTATTTTGTTACTAATAAGATTGTTGTAATGGCAATTGAAACTATTGCTAATAAATTACCCAAACTAGGTACGTAGCCTGATGATGTTACTTTTGAACCATTTGGATTGACATAAATCACATCATTTGGCTTGATATAATAAGAAGGAGAATCAAACCACTTTTTTGATGTCAAATCAATAGTCGTATAGGTTCTTTTATGGTCTTCTTCTCTAATTATTAAGATGTTTTGCCTTTTTCCATGAATAGTCAAATCACCTGCGTAGCCTAATGCTTGAAGAATGCTGATGTTTTGTTCATTAAAAGTATAGGTGCCGGGACTTTTTACTTCGCCAAGAATTGTAAACTTTGCATTGGTTAACCTTACAGTAACAATTGGATTTATAAGATGATTTCCATCAATCAATTTTTTGACTAAAAAATTCTCTAATTCAATATTTGTTAAGTCTTTAACTTCTATTTTTCCTAAAACTGGAAGAGTAACAGTATGATCCATTGTAACCAAATAGCCATTAATGGCGGAAGAAGTAGGCTGGTTTGAATTGTACATTGAAGCTAAATCTGCAGAACTTGAAGATACAATTATGCTTAAAATATCATTTGCTTGAATTTTACATTCCGAAAAATTAGTTTTATCTTGTTCATTTAAATTGACATCATTAAAGTATATCAAATCTTTTTTTGAAGCACAGGAGCTGATAATTAAAATTCCTAAAATAAGAAGCAGGATTTTTTTTTGATGTTTAATCATTTTAATGAAATTGTCTTTACGGGTTGCTTTGATTCTAATTAAAATTTAACGTTCAGTAGTCTTATTAAAAATTAATCTGGTTCTTTTTTAAGAGCCATTTCCCCTTTTGTATCAGGAATTAATAGAGGTTTGTTTTGCAAAATATAGCATAGGAGCTTAATTAACTGAGCGAAAAATAAATTTTGTTTTTGTTTGAAATAATCAAAATCCATTTTCTTTAACTTCGGAGGTCTTGTATAAAATGCTTTTGTCTAAACGCGTGGCAATTGTATTGTCCAATTTTTTAAGGGCCAATTTTTTTATAAAGGAGGGGTAAAAAGGATTATACACTTTGTAAAAACCTATTTTATATTTTTGCATTCTGAGAATTCCATATTCAATGTCGTGTAAGGATAAAAGACAATGTGAAAATTTAATCCTTTTTAGTTTAAAAATTTTTTTATTTTGTATTTGCTCATTTACCATAATTAGGAGGTAGGCATTATATATATTTACCCAAAAATTTTTCTTTAATTCATCAGTGTTTATTTTGGATTCTAAACTGCCAATCCTTATATAAAACAATTCTTTTCTAAGGGAAGTGGAATCTTCTTCCAATTTTGCTTTTACGAAAAGACGTTCAGATAAATCGATGTAATAGTTAAACATAGTAAATTTTCTAATCTTTGTTCTTAATAATTAGCATTAATTTTAATCTATTGTCTCTTGAAATTCTATATAATTATTTCAAGGCAAATATTCAATCTTTATTTGTTTTTAATTAGTGTGTATTGTTAATTTTCTCTTCTCAAAATTAAATTTATGTTAACTTAAACTCATAATTGTACTTGACTTTTCTTTGCATAAATATACCCTTAAAGGGTGTCTGACTTTTTTTAGGGAGCAGACCAAATAAGGATTTATCTGATTTTTATTTTGAAATTATTCCTTTATGAATTTAGAAGTTGTACTCCCTTTATCTGAATTTATTTTGATAAAATAAATGCCGGTTTTAAGTTGTGAAACATCTATTACTGTCATATTATTATCAGTATTTATAAAAGTTTGGACTAATTGTCCAAGCGTGTTGTAAATAGTTATAGAACTAATTTCGAGTTGCTTTTTATCCACAATATTCAAAATATTTTTTACTGGGTTAGGATAAATTGTAAAAAAATCTAAAAAAACATAGTTTTGTATTTGCAACGCCTGAATACTTGTTGTTGCTATGTTTGTTGTAACGGGTTGGGAATAATCGAAATAAATACTTGCTGAGTTTGTTAGTTCATCTCCATTTACAAGGGCGGGTACTGTTTTGATTTTGAATGTAATATAACCGTTATTATTGCCTGCGTCAAAAGGTAAATTGATGTTTTGGAAAATAAATTCCACCGTATTATTGGTGATTTTTGTGGTAAATGGATGGCTTCCGTTTAGAGGCACAAGTGTTGTAATATCAAATTTAGAGGTGTTAATGAGGTCTTTTAGTACTATGTTTTGTGCTGTGGCTGAACCAGAATTTTCAAAACGAATCATATAATGCAAATAGTCTCCCACTTTTGTAGGTGAAATGGAACTGCCTTCTAAACATATTTTGTCATTTGAATTTAAGTAAGTCTCTACAATTTGATTTAAATCTGTACTATTGTCATTGGGTGTTTCATCCGCGGTGTTCGTTATGGCTGCGTTATAATGTAATAGATGTCCATTATTTACAGAGGGCTTAACTTTTAAGGTTACTAAAATACTTCGCGTTTCTTGCGGCAGTAAATTTGTAAAATTCCAATTCAAATTACTGGTGCTTTGAGAGGAAACGGGAGGATTCGCAGTTGCTAAATTTAAAGCATTTGCATCTAAACTTAGATTTACTATTCCGGATTGTGTTACTGTTCCTTTGTTTTTGTAGATAATTTTATACGTACTGGCAAAATTGGTTCTAGCGTTGTCTAATGGTAAAAAAGTAATTTCTAAATCAGTGTGACTGCCATTTGGAATAATACAAAAAGAAGCATTAAAAGGACTTGTGACATCAGGGAAGGTAACTGCGCTGCTTGCTGGAGAAATAGTATAATAAGCTGGATTTTCAAGTACAGGCGATATGATGTAAGTTCCTTCTTTTACTCCATGGGAATAAGTGCCTGTCAAATCAGGAACTAAACTTACTGTAGTTGTATCATCAGTAATGGTCAATTTAAGATTTGGAAAGTTACCGTCCAAAGCATCGCAACCATTATTGTTGTAGTCCTGTTTGTTTTTGCCCTCAATAGTGCAATAAATTCCACCTGGAACAAAGGAACAATAGCTATTTACAAAACAATTAGTGTAGCCATTATTGGAAATTTCATTCTGAACATACTCCATTTCCGATTCATCGGCACAGATATAATTTAGATTTGAATTTCCTGAAAGTAGTAGGGAACCCTCATTACTGCCATTTTTTATAAACAGATTGTTGAGTAGATTGTCTGCAACAAATAAAAATTGCAATCCTGTTTGGTTACTTGCATCTAGCGTGACAAGTTTGTTATTGGTGCAATATAAATATTGAAGATTTTTCAATCCGTTGATGTCTAACGTTGCAATTTGATTATTGGTAAAATCTAAAACCTTTAGGTTCATCAGACCATTTACGAGTAATGATTGCAAGCTGTTGGTGTTACAATACAAATAGGTAATAGCTGTCAAACTGGCTGTATTTAAGGTAGTGAGTTGATTATGATTGCAATTTAAACTAGAAAGGTTTGCCAATCCATCAATTGTTAAGGATGCTAATTGATTATTAGTACAGTTTAAGCTGGAGAGATTTGGCAAAGTACTTACATCTAAAGACGAAAGTTGGTTAAAATTGCAATTTAAACTTGTAATATTGGTTAACTTGCTTAAATCAAGTGAAGTAAGTATGTTTCTGCTACATTCAAGTGTTAGCAGACTAATTAAATCATCTAAATATAATGAAGAAATGGTATTGCTATTGCAAGTTAAAGATTGAAGATTATTCAGATTGTTTAAATTTACCGAAGTAAGTTTATTGTCGCTACAATCTATCGTTAGTAGATTTGTTAAATCATTTGCATTTAGAATAGTAAGTTGATTTGATTGACAATATAAATTTTGAAGATTGGTTGCTCCATTTATAGTGAGAGTATTTATTATATTACCATTGCAAATCAAATCCGTTAATATTGTTAAATTACTAATATTCAAATTGCTAATCTGATTGTTACTGCATTGTAAAGAAACAAGATTTGTAAAGTTTTCAATTCCAATTAAGGAGCTTATGGAGGAGCTTTCCAGGTCTAAAATGCTTACTTGTAATGCCTCGGCAATTTCTATTTCTCCATTTTTATTAACATCAATTGCAAAATAATCGTCAGATAAATTTCTTGCAATAGTATTACTAGTATCGGATTGTAATAATTTTGCTTTAAAAACAGCATCAGGAAAAGTTATTGTTTGTGCTGTTAAAGTGCTGCTTACAAGGGCTATAATTAATATAAAGTATTGTTTTATCATCTCTTAAATTTCTAATTTTCAAAGATAAAATTACATATCTGAAGACCTTTTTTTAGATGTTATATAAAGGTTATGTTTTTATACCAAAGACTTTGAAATAAATAAAAAATGTTTTGAATTATGGATAGTAGGAGATATATTCACTAATTCTCTTTTGAATAGCTGTACCTTTATTAACGAATGTTATTAAAAAAATTACTGATTTTTTATCTAAATACCCAATCTTGCCAAATCCTAGCTGGTGCACGAAGAGTATTTAGATACGTTTTTTGAAAACAAAAAAACCGATTTGCAGTCGGGTTTTTATGGTACAATATCAATCGAAGAAGCTGTTTTTTCAACAATAGATGATGCAATAGAGTTGGAAGCAAAAATTAGAAAAATTGCAAAAAATGGAAAATTTAAATCAAAAAATTCATTACAACATTTAGTTTTTTATCCATTACTTAAAATCTGAACTACAATTTTCAATTAATTCAGAAAATAGTGTTGTTGCATGTAGAATGAAATTTCAATTTCTTCATGAAAATCAGACAATCGTTGTATTAACGGTAGTTTGCAATTTTGATATTGAAGAAAATTCCTGGAATAAGAATATAGTTTCAAACAAGAAAATTACTTTACCAAAACATTTTTTAGAGCACATTTGTGTAATTACAGTAGGTACTTCAAGAGGAATATTACATGCAAAAACAGAAAATACTTTTTTCAATAGATTTATTATTCCTACTTTAAATGTGAGTAGTTAGTAGAAAAAGATGTAGTTTTTGAAATAAAATAAATTAAAAAAAGTGATAAATTTCAATCTAGTTTTGATAGATTTTTTTCTTAGGTTTCTCGCAACGTTCCCTTGCTACAATTGATTTCGAATTAAAATAAGCCTATTTTTTGGATTTGCCAAAACAACGGATCAGTCCCAAAACCTCATTTTTGGAATCTTGCATAAAATGGTTCGTAAATATTTCCGGTCAGACTCTTTTTTATGACCCAACCAACAAGCTACTGAGCCAATGCAATTTTCATTTCTTGAACAGCCTTTTCACCTTCTTTAGTAATGCCCATTATTTCCGTAAAAACGCCAATCTCTTTTCGCGTGTCGAAAAAGACAATTTTAGCTATTGTTGTGTCAAAGCTGCTTATTACGGTAAAGCCTTTATTCTCAAATTCTGAAATTACTTTGTCAAGTTTTGCAATGGGCGTGCTGTATGCAATATGTTGAACCCCGCCTGTTGGATTATTGTCTATATAATCCTTAAAAATACTTTTCCCTGTGATTGGTTGAATGAGTTCAATAAACGTTCCACCCGAATAAGCCATTGTAACTAAATTTTCTGCATTAGATGGTTCTCCATAATAGGTTCCGTCATACTCTTCTAAGTGAGTGGTGACTGTCGGGCTAAAATTGGTAACGCCAAGCATTTCCTGAAAAAAAGCTTTTGATTTCACTATATCTTTCACCACCCATGCAATTTGAGTGGGCGTTAATCCAGATCTGTCTTTCTTATTTGCCTTGTCCATAGCTTGAATTTTATTAATAAATTTTGAGAAAAGGTTAACCGGCTTAAGCTCCAATAGTACCTGTCTTGACTTTTCCGGCCCGCTTGTAATTGGCAATAATCACTCCGCTTGGTGTTGCCAAACACTCTGTTAAAGTGAATGCTGCCGGAATCGTGCCATTGTCAAACAACTTTTTTCCATTACCAAGAGTCAGCGGGAAAATTTTTAGCCAGAGTTCGTCAACTAAATCATTTTCAAGCAGTGTCTGGATTAGTTTGCTGCTGCCCCACACTTGAATGTCCGACCCTTTTGAATTTTTGAGTTTTTTAATGTCTGCTAAGCTTTTGAGGAAAACTGAGTTTTTCCAATCTGACTTTTTCATGGTCCTGGACATGATGTATTTTGTAACATCATTAATACCCGGCCATCCTTTTTCATGCTGTGGCCAGTAGTTTTCAAAAATCTCAAATGTTTTTCTGCCCAAAAGAAGATCTGCGGGTTGCATCTGTTTTTCCAATACCTTAGCAAAAACTTCGTCACCATAAGATGCAGTCCAACCGCCATATTTAAAACCGCCTGATGTATCTTCCTCAGGTCCGCCAGGTGCTTGCATTACCCCATCTAAGGTAATGAATGATAAAACAATTATTTTTCTCATTTAATTACAGTTTTTTAATAGTTAGTAATTATTGTTTGAATTAAAATTGAAATCGTATTTGGGTATATGGCAAAATGCAATGAGGCATGTCAAAAATAAAGAATGTTTGTACTGTCCACTGTCAAATTTGAAAGTTGGACTGTGTCATCATACGGTTGGAGGCAAGGTCCCACAGGCTTTAAGCAGTGTCAGATGATGTGTCACTGACGTATACAAATATACCGAAAAGTTGGCAATAGTAATTCTCGAAAAATAGAAGAAATACAGAGACCGGTGCTTTCAAATGCACCTAGTCCTCTAGTGCTTAAAACCGATGTGCTTATTGCAGTGTTAGATTTCATGGTGAGTCGATCGGCCTGCCATACTGCCATCTGCAGATTTCAGACCCTTCTCATGCGTTCTTGTATAGTTCGCTTGATTTACTAGCGGTTGTGTGTTACAGGCAACTGCTAAGAAATGAAATTACGGTTTTAGATTTTGTATAGTCCAGTAATTAAAAAAAAGTTAATTTTGTATAGTTCAGCAAGCAAAAAAATCATTTATTTGTATTCTTAATTAGGCATTATGGAAGAGTTATTTCAGAAATATCAGAGAAAATTACAAAATACGTCTACTCAATTTGTGCGAGGTTTTATTAATGATGTCAATTGGGATGCCCGATTAATTGGGATTAAAGGAGCGAGAGGCGTAGGAAAAACGACTTTGCTTTTGCAGTATATGAAACTCAACTTTAGTAAGGAATTAGAAAGATCATTGTATGTAAGTTTAGATTCTATAGCATTTAACAATAGGACTTTAGTTGATTTGGCAGATGAGTTTGTGAAAAAGGGCGGTAAATATTTGTTTTTGGACGAGGTTCATAAATATGCCAATTGGGCACAGGAACTCAAAAATATTTATGATGATTATCCAGAACTGAAAGTAGTTTTTACAGGTTCATCTCTTTTGGAAATTTTCAACGCTCGATTTGATTTGAGTAGAAGGGCTATTGTATATCATCTTCAAGGACTTTCTTTTAGAGAATATATTTCTTTAGAAACAGGAATACATTTTGAACGGTTGACTTTAGAAAATATTTTGGAAAATCATCTAGCGGAAGCGACTTTGATTAATGCGAGAATTAAACCTTTTCAATATTTTGAAGCCTATTTGAAGAATGGTTATTATCCTTTCTATAAAGAACAGCCTGAATTGTATTGGCAGCGATTGGAAGAAGTTATCAATATGATGCTCGAAATTGAATTGCCTTTGTTGCGAGGTGTTGATTTGGGCTATATTCATAAAATAAAACAGCTGTTGGCTATTATTTCTGAATCCGTTCCGTTTATTCCTAATGTGAGTAATTTGAGTGCTAAAATGGGAATAAACCGAGCGACTTTGATGAACTATTTGCATTACTTAGAGGAAATTGGACTGACAATAAATCTATATAAAGAAGCTAGAGGCAGTAGTAAATTACAAAAGCCAGCTAAAATATATTTAGAAAATACCAATTTGATGTTTGTGCTAGCCTCTTCCAAATTCAATGTTGGGAATGTCAGGGAAACTTTTTTTTCCAATCAATTGGGTTACCATAACAATTTAAAGTACCATGAAGCTACTGATTTTTTAGTAAATGAAAAATATGCTTTTGAGATAGGAGGAAAGGACAAGTCGGGGAAGCAAATCAAGAACTTGGAAAATGCTTTTATTGCAACTGATGATATTGAATATGGGTTTCAAAATAAAATACCATTGTGGATGTTTGGTTTTTTGTATTAAAGTAGTGGAACGATCAGATGCCTAAAAGGAGGTATTTATAATCGTAGATTTAATATCCAGATTAATGTCATTTATTACCAAAGAAATGGCTGGTATAATGATGTCAAACCACTACCTGACGTTGAGTCTCAACTCTGGTTACAAGTGCTAATGTTTTCTTGAGTAAAATTTTAATTATGGAACTACGTGTGCTTAAACCTGTTTACTTTATTGATAAGATTTATGGCTTTGATAAATTAATTAGGAGAGCATTAAAAGCATCCATTCTAAAAAAAAGCATTTAAATGTGATTTTTTCACTACATTTGTATAAAATAAACAAAATATCATGCTACTTAGATTCACATTAGAGAATTTTTTGTCGTTTAGAGACAGGCAAATTTTTTCCTTACTGCCAGGAAAAGGGACTTTAAAATCTCATCATAAATCAAAACCAGTTAAAGGGACATCGGCATTAAAAACGGCTGTTATTTATGGCGCTAATGCTTCTGGTAAATCAAATTTAATTAAGGCGATAGAGTTTGGGAAGAATTTAGTTTTAAAAGGAACAAATACCGAGCAACCTATAAAATATAGTGGTTTTAAACTAGACAAAAATCTTCTAAAGCAAAATTCTCGAATAGAATATGAGATCCAGCATAAAAATAAAAATTATGCGTATGGCTTTATTTTTAATAGCAAAGAAATAGTTGAAGAATGGTTATATGAAATTTCAAAAAAATCAGAAAATAAAATATTTATAAGAAATAAGAATTCTGAAAAAGAATTTGACCTAGAGCAATTATTAAATAAGAATAAAAGCAAAGATGAGAAGCAGTTTCTGGAGTTTACTGCCAAAGGCACGCAAAAAAATCAATTATTTCTTACAGAAATAAGAAATAGAAAAGTAAAGGATAATGTTTCAAACATTGATGATTTAATAAACGTCATTGACTGGTTTCAAAATTCTTTGACAGTTATTTATCCTAATTCGAAAAATATTGGTAAAAAATTTGAATTATTAGAGGATACTAATCTAATTCAATTATTTACTGAAATGCTTAGCTATTTTGATACCGGAATTGATGGGATTGAATTTGAAGATGTTGAAATTGATAAGATTGATATTCCAAATGAAATTTTAAAAGATATTGAGGTTGATTTACTTAGTGAAAAGTCAGAAAAAACTAATGCTTTTTTGTCAAATGTAAAAGACGACAAATACTACATTATATCAATAAATAAAGAGCGTTTATTGGAAGCTAAAGTGCTTAAAACAAAACATAAAATAATAAATGGTGATTATGAATTATTTGATTTAAAAGATGAATCAGATGGAACTAGAAGAATAATGGACTTAATCCCTTTAATAATAGATTTCTTTAAAGGAGGTAATGTATTTATTATAGATGAAATGGAAAGAAGTCTTCACCCAAATTTGATTTACGATTTATTTGATTTCTTTTTGTCTAAGTGTGAAAATACAGATAGCCAATTCATAGTTGCTAGTCATGAATCTACATTATTGACACAGAAACTACTAAGAAAAGATGAAATCTGGTTTGTTCTAAAAGACAAAGTTGGAGCAAGTAAATTGCATTCTTTAGAGGATTATACTATTAGATTCGATAAAGAAGTTAGAAGAGATTATTTGCTTGGCAGGTACAAAGGAGTTCCTAAATTTGGGAATAGAGACAATTTGACCGTTTTACCAACCAGTAAATTAAAGTAAGATGCCCAGAGAACCCATACCATTAATAAGAGTTGGAGGATTTTTAGAAGCAGAAAAGCTTTATATTTTATCGTATGAAGGCGAGAAAACAGAAGTCAACTATTTTAATAATCTACGAGAATCAGAACTATTTAACGATAGTGGGATTATTGAAATAATTCCACTAATTAGAGAGCCAAATACAGGTACAGATCCGCTAAGTGTAAAAAAATTATTAAAAAAGGCAAAAGACAATTATCCTTTCAAAAAAACAGATGAATTTTGGCTGATTGTCGATAGAGACCATTGGGAAACCATACATAAAATTAACTTTGACCAATTAGTAATTGATTGTAATAAAGAGAAAAATTTTTTCTTAGCAATGAGCAATCCTTGTTTTGAAATATGGTTGATTTTACACTTAAAAGATGTTAATAATTATACGATTGGAGAACGCTTAAAAATTCTAGAGAATAAATCAGTCAGCAATAAAAAAAACCACATAGATGTAGTTTTGGGTGATTTACAAGGAGCTGGATATAGTAAAAACCCAAATCCAGAGATATTCCTACCATTAACTAGAACTGCAGTTGCAAGAGCTAAAGGATTAGATATTCTAAATGATGATTATCCTAAAGATTTAGGATCTCACTTATATAAGCTTATTGAGAAACTAATTAAAGACTAATCGCACAGTAAAGATTTTGTTGAGAATCCAATGAAATCCGCTGCTTTTCATATGCTTCTTATAAAAAATGGGTTACATACTCTTCAAATATATTTGCAATATACCACGTAATAGCTTAGAATAAAAGGAATGTGGGGACAACAAAATAAAAAATCCTTTAAACGTTTCAATAAACGATTAAAGGATTCTTAAAGTGCGAATAATAGTTTACGATTTATTTTTGTTTTTTGATATCGGAAACATATTTGGTCAATTTTTTTCCATAAAGTGATTGTGCTACTTTTGGAGACATTGATTTTTGAATCGTATCTAAGTATTTAATATTGATATCGTAGATCTCTGACAAGGCAATATAAGGCGCTATCTCGTAGTTTTTGTTGTTTATGGCAAAGTTGGTAGCAAATAAATACTTTCGTTTTATATTGGACTCCTGTTTTGCACCTATACTGTCAATCGCTTTTAGGTTGTTGCTTTTAATAGCATTGAATTTCTTTTCAATTAAAGTAAGTTCTTCATCTCTGAAACGGGAATTTATTTTTTTGTACTCTTCATACAAATCATTGTTCTTTGATCCCGTAATTTTTGCACCGGAAAGGTATCCGTCTAAACTGGTCTCAATATTTATGTTTCCAGGTTCAGCAAAAAATAAAATATTAGTATCTAATGAATTGCTTACGCCTCTGTCCAGAAATAAATAAAGCATTTCAGGAGATTTTAATTCTAAATCACTTTCAAATGTAGAACTGCCATCGATGTTTATAGTGTCAATAGCTACTAAAGTAGTGTCAACTACTCTTTGAATGTATAAGGTTCCTTTTTTTAATCCTTTAATATTTCCAGTAATATGTAAGTTTGTTTTTGATTCCTTTTCAGTACATGATGACAAAATTAAAAGGGAAACCAATGCAATAATAGATTTTTTCATTTGTGTTTATATTTTGGCGCAAAATAAAGAAAATTGTTGGAATGATTTGGGAACGCATTCAAATTTTACAAAAAAAAATCCCAATCTATTTCTAAATTGGGACTTTGCTAATTGTTTTTCAGATTATCCTTTCAACCAAGCTTCTTTTACTTTGTTTGCGGAAGAATTGATTGCTTTAAGACCATCTGTATCTGTGTAAGGAAATTTTACTTTTCCTTTCAGTAGTTGGTCTTTACCGTCGCGTTTTATTTTGATAGTAATAGCATCATTTTCTTTCCAGCTTTGACTTTCTGTAATCATTTCAATTATATTGTCAAGATTGTACGGTTTTTCGTTAATTGCCACTATGACATCACCTCCTCTAAGATCTACGTTTTTGTAAAATTCAATCAGTTCCATATTTGGAAGAACAATAATTTCTTTGGTTTGAGGATTTACCGTGATGTAAGGTACCTGTTCTTTTAAGAAAACATTCCCTGGCGTTTTTTCGGTAGATTTTGTAACCCCGACTTTTGCTAAATAAGTTTCATATGGGATTGGAGTTGATCCCGATACATATGTAGTTAAAAAAGCACCTACTTCCGGATAGGTTAAACTTGTGATTTTTGCGAAAAGTTCTTCGTCATTGAATGGTTTTGTCGGACCGTATTCATTCGATAGTTTTTGCATCAAATCAAGAATTCCTTTTTCACCATTACTTTTTTCTCGAATTATGATGTCCAGACACATTCCAATAAGTGCTCCTTTTTCATATACATTCAAGTATTGATCTTTGTAAGGCGGTGTCAGTACATTAGCACTCATGGTTGTAAACGGCATCGTGTCATTCATGGTGTTGGCACGCGTTATTTTTTGCGCCATACGCGTGTAAAATTCTTTCTCATCAATTAAACCTTGATTGACTTGAAAAAGGTTGGCGAAATATTCTGTTACACCTTCATACATCCATAAGTGTTGCGACATTTTTGGAGCATTGTAGTCAAAATATTGAATTTCTTTAGAATGAATGGATAAAGGAGTTACAATATGGAAGAACTCATGCGAAACTACATCTTTCATCGCTGTTATTAATTCTTCTTTTGGCATCATCTCCGGAAAGACTACCGTCGTTGCCGTAGGATGCTCTAAAGCACCAAATCCTTTTGCATCATCTTCTGTCATGCTTGACATATACAACAAGATCGTATATTTTTTAGTGGCATTTATGGTGCCTAAAAAGTTCTTTTGGGCTGTCATCATCGTTTTCATTTCCCCAGTGATGCTTTCAGCAGTAACTTTTCCAGTTGGAGAATATACTCCAATCAATATTTCCATACCGTCAACGGTAAAAGTAGTGTAGTCGGGCTTAGCATACATGATAGGGTTTTCTACCAAATCAGCATAATGTGGTGTTATGAATTTATCAGCTGTATTGCTTGCATCCAGATCCGTCATTGAAGTAGCTCCCCAAAGTGCTGCAGGATGTGTTATAGTAACGTCGTATGGCAGTTCTTTCTTGTCTTGAAAATAGCCCACAAAACCATGCATGTTTAGCATAAAGTTTTTGTTGGCATCAATATTTGTACCCGCTGGCGAAAAAATTTCATGTGTTTTTTCGATATCAAAAGTGTCATTTACCAGATAGGTTATTTTTACTAATGATTTTGCATTTTTGATTTTCCACGTGTTATCATCAGTCTTAGAAACAGGAAGCAGATTTCCTTTTGCATCGTATGCTTTTAAATCGTCGATGTATTTTCCGTAATCATCAACAGAGTAAGTTCCGGGAACAGTTTTAGGAATGCTGTAGGTCACTTCATCAGTGAGGATTTTTGGTGATAGAATGGTAACAGGGACTTTGTCCTCTTTTACAGCATCCAGGTTGATAATAACCTGAACATTTTGTTTTGCAGTGGCAGTAACTGAGGGACTGGTGGTTTTGCAGCTCCAAAGAATAGAGGCAAAGGCCAGTGAAAAAAATATTCTTTTCATTTTAGTGTTTTTATTTTTGGTATAAGTCCTTTGGTGCCTGAAAATGTTACAGTTTTTGATTTAAAAAAACAGCTTTTTCTGCTACGGATGGAAAAAAGGAAAGGACGCTATGTAATTTGGGTATTTAGCAGCTGCAGGGTTGCTTCTGGATTTTCAACTTCAATAATTAGTTTTTTGTACTATTGATTTTCCAATTCTACAATTATAGCCTTGTTTTTGTGGATCACATCCCAAAAATTCCTTCCTTTTTTATAAAATGTTCCTGCGGCTATCAAGCCAGGAATTTCTGTTCCAGGCATTCTGAAACCTTTCCAAAACGTAAATTCTTCTTGGTTTTGACAGGCTCTGATAATTCTTGCTTTGGAAACAACAATTGTACTTCTCATTGCCCAAATTTTGTGGAGCCCTTTAATTTCAAAAATAGAGGTGTCGTCTTTTGATGCTACTGAAACCATAATTTTAGATTTATAAATGCTTGTTTTTAAAAACAAAAAAACTCCCGAATATCAGGAGTTTCATTTTTAATCCAATTTGTTTTTTATGTAATATTTACCATCCAAGTCTTCATCAAAATCATCTATTTTAACAGGTTTTGGTTTTGGTTTATTTGCAGTAGCTTTCTTTTTCCACATTTCAAATTTTTCTGCTGGCATCTTCTTTTTCATGATCTCAAGAACCTCTTTTTCAGCCAGACCAAATTCTTTTTTGATAATTTCAAAAGGATTTTTTTCCTCTAAGGCCAGTGTAACAAGTTTTTCTGTTTGTTCCCAGTTCAATTCTTTGCGGTTACTCTTTTTCATCACGTGAAAATTAATTCAAATAAGTTGTTAATGATTAATAAATGTCATTTCTAATTATATTCCAATATTAAGAAAAAAAATAATTACTTCTTACCAAAAGATCATTTTTTTTATTCTTTTTTAGTTGTTTTCCGTTGAACGGGGTTTTTGAAACGGTATTTTAAGTAAATTCTTAAGTTGGTTGTGTTCTTCGGGCTTTGTATGGGTATCGATGCCGTAAATAATTTCTTCTTTTGGTAACGCCATAAATGTACCAAAAAGGCGATCCCAAATCGAAAAGATATTCCCATAATTGCTATCCGTATAGGGTAACACATGATGATGGTGCACTTTGTGCATATCAGGTGAGACGATTATATAGCTCAAAAAGGTATCTAGTTTTTTTGGAAGCGAAATGTTAGCGTGATTGAATTGTGTAGCGACAACTGATAAAGTTTGGTATAGGAAAACCATCCACATGGGGCTTCCCACAATTAAAACACCAAGAGTGGTAAATACAAATCGGATTAGACTTTCTCCTGGATGATGTCTGTTCGCTGATGTGGTGTCAATCCAGGTATCTGTATGATGTATCAGGTGAAAACGCCATAGCCATTTTGTTTTATGTTCTACTAAATGCACCAGATAAGCGCCTATTAAGTCCAGTAAAAGCAATCCAAGAAGTGCGTAAAGTCCTAAAGGCATTTGTGGAAGCCATTGTAAAATTCCAAAATCGTTTGCGATGGCCCAATCGGCTGATTTTAATAAAATAAAAGCAAGGCAGAAATTGACAACTATAGTCGTAAAGGTCAGAAAAATATTAATACTCGCATGCTGCCATTTTTTATAGGTGAAATTAAAAAGTGGAAAAGCATTTTCTATTAACCAAAAAATGGTGATCCCGCCAACAAGGATTAAACTCCTGTGCGAAGAGGGAATAGTAGAAAAATAAGCAATAATTTCATTCATAATTATAGTATTTATTTCAAATCTAATACTTTTTTTAGAAATATCTATTTGATTACCCGAAAGGTAAGATTTATTCGGGGCCCTGTTGGCTTAGTGGTTTTTGGAATCTGATGTTTCCAGAAGTGCTGTGTGGTTCCTTTCATCAGCAATAAACTCCCGTGTTCCAGAACGATACTTTTTTTCTGGTCTTTATCGGTATTGTGCTTCAGTTGAAAGGTGCGTTCGGCACCAAAACTCACCGAGGCAATTATCGGGTTTGTTCCCAATTCTTTTTCATTATCGGCGTGCCAGCCGTTACTGTCTCTTCCATCACGATAGTAATTTAGTAAAACGGTGGTGAAATCCGTATCAGAAACACTTTCGATTTTTGATTTTATCTTTTGTAAAAGCAAGTTCCAAGGATGCGGCTGCATTTTTATGTTGGAATAAGAATACGCTTTTCCCTGGTTTCCAAACAAAGCCGTCAATCGAGGCTGCGGATGAATTTTACCAAAAACCCGAATTTCATCCTGTTGCCATGGAATTTTATCTACCAGTTCAGCATAAATGCTGTCGGCTTCTTCTTTGTCAAAAAAAGCAGGATAGTAAACAATGGCTGCATCCGGCAAATGGAAATTTATAGGTTCCGATTGAAATAGTGAATTCATAGTACAAAAATAAAGAGAAAAACGGAACGCTGCGGCTTCATTTTTCTCTTTGGATTAAATATAATTTTGATAACTATCCTTCTGACTTGTCCTGCAATAGATTTTTATAAATAAATCCTGCTGCAACAGCACCTAATAGTGGTGCAGCCCAAAACAACCATACTTGCAAAAAAGGTTCTCCTCCTGCAAATAACGCTTGAGACAACGATCGTGCCGGATTTACGGAAGTATTGGTGATAGGGATACTAATTAAGTGAATTAAGGTTAATGCCAGACCGATAGCAATTCCTGCAAATCTTCCATTTGCAAATTTATCGGTTGCCCCGAGAATGACCAATACGAAAAACAAGGTCAAGACGAATTCGGCTAGAAATGCACCTTGCATTGAATAGCCATCTGGTGAAAAAGCGCCAAATCCATTCGAAGCAAAAGCACCTGCCTTAGTGTTGTCGATCCTAAAACCTGCTTTGGTGGAAGCAATTGTGTATAGTGTACCTGCTGCGGTAATAGCGCCAAAACATTGTGCAATGATATACGGCAGTAATTCTTTGGCAGCAAATCGACCACCCGCCCATAATCCAAGGGAAACCGCGGGATTAAAATGGCCGCCTGAAATATGACCTACAGCGTACGCCATAGTCAAAACCGTCAAGCCAAAAGCGAGAGAAACACCCACAAATCCAATCCCTAAATCAGGAATTCCGGCTGCAAAAAGTGCGCTGCCACAACCTCCAAAAACCAACCAGTACGTTCCAAAAAATTCTGCAAATAGTTTTTTCATGATAGATTTAATTTAAAATTAAAGTTAATTGTTGAAAAAGGTATATTGAAAGGCCCAGTAGATCAGGCCAAACTGCAAAGGTATTCGTAAAAGTAAAATCCATTTGGGCAGACCCATAGCTGCTTTTTCATTGGTATACATATAAATATTTGCTGGAAAAACAGCAAGTAGCAGGCCGATAATTCCCCATGCAGCAAGTTTTGAAATGGGAGCAATGCAGAGCAATATTCCCAATAGTATTTCAGCAAAACCGCTTGCGTAATTTAATAGTTTTGGATTTGGAAAATAAGGAGGAATGATTTTTAGATAGAGGCGGGGGTTTCTGAAATGATTTAATCCTGCTAAAATATAAACAAAAGCCATTGCGTATAAATGCCAGGGTAAATTCATAATGAGTTGTTTTATACGAATTTAATGAAATTATTAATCTAATTAATACAATTGTAATACTAATTTTGGCTTATTGGGAAATTATGCTTTTTTCTTGAAGTTTACATTCATAAGAACAATAGCCAAAATAATTAAAACAATTCCAAACCATTGAAGTGTGTTTACCTTTTCACTCAAAAGAAAATAAGCCATTAGTACGGAAACCGGAAGCTCCAGTGCCGAAACAATACTTCCCAGTCCAATTCCGGTAAGTGGGAAACCAGCATTAAACAATAAGGGCGGAATGATTGTGCCGAAAAGAGCCAGTACAATTCCCCATTTCATGAAGATCGCAAAATTAAAAGCGGTAGTTTGTGTTGCAACGGCAAAACCAAAAACAATTATGGCTCCGCCAAATAACATGAACAGGCTGCGTTGCGCTGACGAAACATTCGTCGCCACTCGATTCGCGGTAAACATTGTTAGCGTAAAGGAAGTTGCTGATAAAAGTCCAAAAACGACGCCTCTCCAATCCAATTCTACTTTGCTCTGAATTAGATTAGTAGCAAGGGCGGTTCCAATTAATACAATAATTACAGCTATAATTTTTTGTCTGGAAGGTCTCTTCTTTTCTAAAACCATTTCGAATAAAACGCCCATCCAAACGGTTTGCATCAGCAAAATAATAGCAATGGAAACAGGGATGTATCTGATGGCCAAATAATAAAAAACACTGGTCATTCCAAGAGAAGTTCCGGCAAGCATCAGTTGAAAAATGTTTTTCTTTGAAGCTTTTACAACAGCGTCTCTTTTTTTAGCTTTTTGAAAGATATTGATAATCAGCATTCCTAAAATTCCATATGTAAACTGGGCAATTGTTACTTCGGGAGTGGTAAAACCTTCTCCATACGCTATTTTTACAAACGTAGCTAACATTCCATAGCTCGTTGCACCAAGGCCCACTAAGAAAACTCCTTTTAATACACTATTCTTTATCATTTATTCCAGTTTAAAAAGCGGGCAAAGATAGGGTTTAATGCCAGCTATGAATTACAAATTGCTAAGATTTGAATCTTCGATTTTTTTTTTTAAGGATACTGTAAAAGTTTCCTGCAAGAGTACGTGCTTAATAGGTCATTTTGTCTCCTTATCGACCAGGTCACTCAAATGCAACCGCAGTGCATCAACTGAAATATTTATTTCCCAAAATGATAATCCCAATGAAATAAGCAAACCTAGTAAGCTCAATCCGAAAAAATAAATACCAAATAATTGTTGTTCCAAAAATAACATCATCATGGCAAAAACGGATAGGAATAAGCTCATGACTCCTGACATTTGCATATAACGAATGAGTGTTAAGCGTAAGTTTAGGTTTTTGATTTCCAATAGAATCATTTTATTTTCTTTCTCCTTGTATGTTTTTTTTAATCCTCTAACTATGGTTGCTACTGTCAAAAACCGGTTTGTGTAAGCCAGTAAAATTAAGGAAGTTGCTGAAAAAAGCAAGGCAGGAGTTTCTATGTGTAACGTCATTTTTTAGTATATTAAAATTGATTTTAAAAAATTCATTGCTTTAAAGAAGCAATAATCAAATAGGGATTGTATGCTGAATATTGTTGAACAAAAGTAAATAACATGCCAGTAATAAAAGGCTACTAATCCATAAACTTTTAATAATCGATTTAAGTAAGATCGTGGTCGATTTTTATAGAAAATAGCCATGATAAAGTATATGAAAATAGTAATTGGAAATCAAGATTAAAATTATAGGCCTATAATGAAGGATTCCAACTTGCAATATTTGCTGCAAAAGCGTTAATCTTAAATCTTTTTTAATACTTAAGATTTAGGAATATTAAAATTTAGATGAGGGAGCGAAGTCAGAGATATTCGTACCGTATTTCACAAGAAATCTTCGCACAGCGAAGTTTTGTTATTTGAAAAATTCATCATAACTTTCTTTTTTTGATTTTTGATACTTTTCAATATATGCATCTAAAAAACCACTTTGTTTTAGAAATTGCATTGGTTCTTTTATATTTAGTATTTCTTCAATTGCTTTTTGTTTGTCTATCTGTTTATTGAAATAAGATTCTGTTATTTTATAGCCAATCCAATATCCTAAATCATTTGGTCTGTCATCTTTCTTAGAAGTTCCATATAACCAATCTTGATAATCAGTATTTTTTAATCTCGTTACAAATTCCTGACATAATTTGTCAAGGTTTTGCTCTCCATATTTGTATGAAAATTGATTTAGTGATTCTCCTGAAATAAGTTCACCGATAAAGTCTGCACCTCCTTCAAGCAAACACCATTTCAACAGCATATTTTGACCTGTTATATTTTGTTGATAGTGAATAAGTTCATGTGCAACTAAACCTGAAACTCCATCCAGATTTTTAAGCATTTCAGTTCCAATAATAATTCCATCAGAAGAAGAAGTTCCCCCTGAATTAAATCTTCCGTAAACAAAATAAACTGGAGGAAATTTTGCATTTGGATACCAATATTTTAATGCACTATAAATTGCTCTAACTCTCTTTTCCTTAAAAGAAATACCGTCCAAAACATTTCTTGAAAGTTCATAATCTGCTTTTCTTTTCTTCACAACAGCAAAAAGAGAGTCTGCATTGATTATTCTATTTTCAGTAAAGCCTTTAATACCGAGGGTACCTTTTTGCATATATTCAATAAATGGATTTTGTTTTGATTTTTCCATTTTGTCAAATGCTTCCCAAAAATTTTTTGAATCTTTTGTTTCCAAAACAGCATCTAAAGGATTGTCCGAGAAATTACTTTGTGCAAAAAGGGAATTAGAAAAAACAATAAAAAATGTTGTGACAATAAGGTTCAACTTCATATCTGATAATTTTTAAAGCATTTTTTTTAGTTAGATTGTGGGAAAATTGACTTTCCTTTAAGCGAATATAAGAAATTTTTGTAATACAATTTATTAGCCTTTTCAAGATAAAATAGGAAATATTCTTCATCCTTCTCTTATTGAAATTTTCTTTAAATCATGAAAAAAAATGTTCGTAGAAAGTTCGTGAGGACCACGAAAATCAATAATTAAATGGAGGTCCTTACGGACCTGTTTACGAACCATTTTATGCATGATCTAAAAAAGCTTGCCACAAAGTAATTACTTAAAATTGCAGTAATGCGCTCTCGAAATAAAATCGAAATTCATTTCCCAATACGGGAACTTTTATTTATCTTTGTCAAAAAAAATAAACCTTGAGAGTAATTGCGAAGAAAATATTGCGGGATTTTTGGGAAGCTCATGCTGATTCTGAGCAACAATTAAAATCATGGTTCCAGGAAACTAGTAAAGCCGAATGGAAAAATCCAAATAAAATAAAACAAGAATATCCAAGCGCAAGTATTTTGACTGACAATCGTGTTGTATTTAATGTCAAAGGAAATAATTACAGGTTGATAGTGAAAATAAATTATGATTATCAAATGGTTTGGATTCGATTTATTGGAACGCATGCAGAATATGATAAGATTAACGCTAATAAAATTTAATCATTATGGAAATTAAACCTATAAAAACAGAAAAAGATTATAATCAAGCTCTCGAAAGACTTGAAAAAATATTTGATGCAAAAAATGGTTCGCCTGAAGGCGATGAACTTGAAGTGCTTGGGATTTTAATTAACCAATACGAAAATGAACACTTCCCTATCGGTTTGCCTGACCCAATTGAAGCAATTAAATTCAGAATGGAACAAATGGGTTATAATCAAACTGACCTTGCAAATATTGTAGGTTTGAAAAGTCGAGCAAGTGAAATATTGAATCGTAAAAGAAAACTTTCACTGGAAATGATTCGTCAATTACATGATAAATTAAATATTCCTACTGATGTACTTGTCCAAATATATTAAGTATTACCACTAATAGAAGCTAATTCCATAGCTAGTTCTTCGGTGATTTTTGTTCCAACGCTACAGTTTGAATTATTAAAAGTAAATCAATCTGGTTTCAAATCCTTAATACTATCTGACGATCTATAGTGAATCGGTATCAAACTATTTTGAACTATTTTAATAATAGAAGTACGTATCTTCTGTAGAATCCTTCAATGCCAAAATAAAAGAATTTAGAGCACAATTTAGAGGCGTTAGAAATGTTGCATTTTTCCTTTTTAGGCTGACCAATATTTATGCTTAATTTTTGCTCCTCCACAGGTTTTGGGATAGATCCCCTATTTGTGTTAAATTTACCTATTAGAAATTTAAATTATGGTACGAAAACTGCGACATCAGATCAAAAATATATTTGAACATCAGGTAAAATATGTAGCAACATTTACCAGTGGTCTTTTTGCGTTTATTATTGGCTCCGTTTTACTGACTGTTGATTATTATATTGATTTTGGATTAAAATTTAAAATCAATGAAGTTGAAATTTTCAATCGGTTGATTTCTGTTTCCAATGTTTTAATCTCTATTCTTATTGGGATTTCGCTAACTACTTTTTCAGTTGTTTTTGTTGTGATGCAACTGGCATCTTCTCAGTTTTCACCGCGAATTTTGAGACATTTTTTAGTAAATGATAGTAAAATGCAAAAATTTATCGGATTATTCGTTGGCACAATTTCATTGTGTCTATTACCACAATTAGCATCCGTTTTTTTTTACCAGACATCTTTTCTTTTGACACTTTCTGTAGGTTCTTTTTTTGCTTTTTATTGTTTGATATGGTCTTATCCTAATATGATTACCTATTTAAGTGTAAACATGAATGTCTCCTCCATAACTAACCGAATAAAAACGGAAATGATTGAAGAGATAAGGGAGTTGTATCAGGAAAATTGGAGTATTGGAAAAAATTTGCTTTATAAACGATCAAAAATAAACCCGGATAAATTTCAAATAAAAATTATAAGTCGATTTGAGACCGGTTATCTGGATAGTGTGAATTACAAAAAACTAGGTGAATTAACGGAATATATTAATAATTCGAAGATTGGATTGTTTTTTGAAAATGCGTACCAAAAGCCTATTGTAGGGGAGTTTATTATGAAAGATACCACCGTGCTTTTGGGATTAGTTTTTAGTGAAGAAGTCACCCAGGAGTATATAAATAGTTTAAAGGAAAAATTAGAAGAGATCGTCAAAAATTCTTTTAAAGTTAAGCAGTTCAGAAGTCATACTCAAGATATTAATTTTGGCGTGAGAAAACTGGTAGATATTGCGATAAAAGCCATCTCACCTGCGGTTAATGATCCCACAACATGTTTGAACTGTATAGACCAAATTGGAGAAATAGCAAAAGAACTCGCATTGCGAGAATTTCCCTCTACTGATTCAAGAACTTTAGGGGCAAAAAAAATTCAAATAAATGAATTTAATTTTGATGAATTTATTGACTTTTGTTTTGATCAGATTTTTCAGTGGGGGAAAGAAGATCCTACTGTGGTTAAAAGAATCATCAGATCTATTAGGGCGATTCTGCCGTTAGTTGAGAACCCTTTCAATTTAAAAATTTTAATACAACAAGTGGAAGAGATGGATTTACTTGAAATTTATAACTTGTCGCAATACAAAAACGGAAAGCTGAAAATATCTAAAGAAAAATTAAGTACTGTCGAAAAGGAGTTATCTAAGTTCAGACAAAAAGCAAAATTGCAAATTAAAACGCTAGCGCTAAAAGGAGTCCTTGATCATTATGAAACGAATCATTACTCCGATAATTTAGAAATTATAGGTGATGAAACAGAAGCAATTAAGTATCTTAAAACGTATGCGATTTCTAATAAATTGCTATAGGAAAATGGAAATGAAATACTATAAGAAACCCTGCAAGTTTTGCACTCGCAGGGTTACTATAAAAAAGGTTGTATCGTAATAGTCTACTGAGCTATTTTATCATGTCAAAACTTCTTTTAACGAAAGCCGTTAGCGCCTCTCCTTTTAATAGGTTTTGTGAAAGTTTAGCTAAGTCCAGTGCTTGTTTTACCAAACTTTCCTGAGCTGATTTGTCTTCGGTAGCCAGAATGGTTGTAGCCAAATCTGAATTGGTATTTACCACCAAATTGTACATTTCTGGCATATTACCCATTCCGAACATTCCACCACCGCCAGACTGACTCATTTCTTTCATTCTACGCATGAATTCTGGTTGCGTAATAATGAATGGAGCCGCTTGACTGTCCATTGCCTCCAATTGTACAGAATAGTTTTGTTTAGGAACTATAGTCTCTAAAACTGTTTTCAAATTGGTTTGTTCTTCTTCAGATAATTTAGAAATGGTTGCTTCCTCTTTCTTGATTAAATTGTCAATATGATCTGAATCCACGCGTACGAAAGTCATGCCGCTATTGTCACCTTCGATTTTCTGAATTAAATGAGAGATAATCGGTGAATCAAGTAATAAAACCTCATATCCTTTGTCTTTCGCAATTTCGATATAAGAGTGTTGCGCTTCTTTATTTCCAGCATACAAAACAACCAATTTTCCGTCTTTATCGGTTTGATTGGCAGCCAGTTTTTCTTTTAGTTCTTCAAGGGTGTAGTACTTGTCATCAACGCTAGGGTACAGCACAAAAGTGCCTGCTTTTTCATAGAACTTATCCTCAGAAAGCATTCCGTATTCTAAAACGATTTTAATGTCGTTCCATTTTTTTTCGAAATCTTCACGGTTTTCGTTGAATAAAGATTTTAGTTTATCGGCAACTTTACGGGTGATGTAATTCGATATTTTTTTAACGGCAGCATCAGCTTGTAATCCCGAACGCGATACATTCAATGGGATATCCGGTGAATCAATTACACCTTTAAGCATTGTCAAAAATTCAGGTACAATTCCTTCTACATTATCCGTTACGTAGACCTGATTTTGGTACAATTGAATTTTATCTTTCTGAATTTGTAAATCAGAACCCAGTTTTGGGAAGTATAAAATACCGGTTAAATTAAATGGGTAGTCAACATTTAAATGAATGTGAAATAACGGCTCTTCAAATTGCATTGGATACAATTCATGGTAAAAGTTTTTATAATCCTCATCCGATAATTCCGTTGGCTGTTTTGTCCAGGCTGGAGTAGGGTTGTTGATAATGTTGTCAACTTCTACTTCCGTAAAAACTTCTTCTTTGTTTTCAGATTCAACAAACTCACCCTTTTTTTGTTCAATTTTCTCCGTTTTAGTTCCAAATTTAATTGGAATAGGCATGAACTTATTGTACTTGTTTAATAACTGATTGATTTTAGAATCTTCTAAAAACTCTAAAGAATCTTCCGCTATATGTAAAATAATTTCGGTTCCACGAGAGGTCTTGTCAGCAGGCTCTAATGTGAACTCAGGACTTCCGTCGCAAGTCCAGTGTGCAGCAGGCTCATCTTTGAAAGATTTAGTGATAATTTCCACTTTTTCAGCAACCATAAAGGCAGAATAGAAACCAAGACCAAAATGACCGATAATACCAGAATCTTTTGCAGAATCTTTGTATTTGTCTAAAAATTCTTCAGCACCAGAAAAAGCTACCTGATTGATGTATTTTTCTACTTCATCGGCTGTCATTCCTAAACCCTGATCGATAATGTGCAGTTTTTTACCTTCTTTGTCGATTTTTACTTCGATAATGGGGTTGCCATATTCTACTTTGGCTTCGCCAATGCTTGTTAAATGTTTTAATTTTAAAGTAGCGTCAGTCCCATTTGAAATCAATTCACGCAAGAAAATTTCGTGATCACTGTATAAGAATTTCTTGATTAGGGGAAAGATGTTTTCTACCGAAACATTAATTTTTCCAGTTGTCATATTTTGAATTTTTAAGTTTGAATTTGGAACTAGTTAGTCAAATAAGATACCAATTAAGAGAGAAGTGACAAATTGTCGGAACTGTTAATTTTGAAATAAAATAATTTAATTCTGAAACAAATTTGGCTTGTTTGCTTTGTATCTTTGTGTAAGTATTAATTCATTAAATTTTAGAAAATGAAAAAAGTTATTTTAATATGCATATTAGCTGTTTCGATGTTTGCCTGTAAGTCAAAATCGGTAACAGGTACAAATACAGATAACAAAGCGCAAGTTGCAATGAAAGGAAACTGGGAAATCAGCTCTGTGACTTATCCAGGTTCACAATATATTAAAGTGAATTCTTTTCAAATTGCCGATTCAGAATGTTTTGTTGGAAGTACATGGAAATTTGTTTCAAATAATAACAAAGGAAATATGGCTTTGACAAGAGCAAATTGTACTGCATTTAACTCACCAATTACTTGGTTTGTAAATAAAGATGGTCAGTTTATTCTAAAAGTGCTGTACGCCGGAGAAAAAGCCAGAAAAGTTAGAGAAGGTTACATCCTTACCGTTGCAAACCAAACAGAGTCTTCTTTTCAATTGATCGATAAAATTGATGTAGGTGGAAAAATGACCAATGTTGTTTACCAATTTAATAAAGTTAACTAATAATAAAGACAGATATGAAAAAGATTTCAATAGTTGCAATAGCAGCAATAATGATTATAGGTTCAATGTTTACAAGTTGTGAAGCATTAAAAAACACCAATAAAACGCAAAGAGGAGCTGCAATAGGAGCTGCTGGTGGAGCAGTATTAGGAGGAATTCTAGGGAATAACCTAGGAAAAGGAGGAAAAGGTGCACTTGGAGCGGTATTAGGAGGAGTTGTTGGTGGAGTTGCCGGTGGAGTTATTGGTAACAAAATGGATAAACAAGCAAGAGAAATCGATGCTGCGCTTCCAGGAGCTGAAGTAGTTCGTGTAGGAGAAGGTATCAAATTAGTTTTGAATGAAAATGCAGTGCGTTTTGATACAAATAAATCTTCTTTGACTACCCAGGCTAAAACAAACTTAGATAAGTTGGTTCCTGTTTTTGCAGAGTATCCTGATACAAATATTACTATTTACGGGTATACAGATATTACTGGTACAGCGAAATATAATTTAAAACTTTCTGGAGAGAGAGCGGCATCTGTTAGAAATTATTTAGTGAACAAAGGTGTTTCTTCAAGCAGATTTCAAGTTACCGGTTTAGGTATAGCTGATCCAGTTGCTTCAAATGATACAGCGGAAGGTAGAAGCCAAAACCGTCGTGTTGAATTTGCTATTACTGCAAATGAAAAAATGATTAAAGAGGCAGAAGCTGAAGTGAAAAACTAAGCATCGCAATACTATATATAATGGGCTGTTTCTTCACGAAGCAGCCTTTTTTTGTGTCCGAATTTGTAAACTTGGGGCAAAGACTATTTTAGGACACTATAATAATTTACAGCGTATCAGATTTAGGCCCGTTGAGTTGAAATATCCTTTTTTGCTTCCCACATTACTTCAATCCTAAACTTCCTGGTATGTCATTCGGATCATCTGTTATTTATACTTTTAGATTTTCCGCTTTTGTAATCGGCTTCTCTATTTTTTTATCATTTCAACAAACTCAGCTGTAGAACTTAAGTTCCACTTATTGTTCTTATGGCTGATACAAATACTTTAAATAATGTCCCATACACATCATCCCTCTATAAAACGATGGTCTTGTTCAATTTCGAGATGTCATAAACATATTTTTTTTTTTTCATTTTAGGTTAATATTGTGTTTAATTTTTACTCCTCCACAGATGGACTTAATCCCTAAACATTGTAAATTTGCGCTCTTAAATAAAAATGATGCTCGAGATAAAAAACATATCCTTTACCTATATCGACAAACCCGTTATTGAAGCTGTTAGTTTTACCATTGCCAAAGGTCACAATACGGCTATTATTGGTGAAAGTGGCTGCGGTAAAAGCACTTTATTGAAATTGATATACGGATTATACGATTTGGATGAAGGAGAAATAACCTATAACAATAAACACATACTTGGCCCGAAACACAATCTTATTCCAGGTGAAGAGTACATTAAATATTTAGCTCAGGATTTCGATTTAATGCCTTACATAAGCGTTGAAGAAAATGTAGGGAAGTTTTTGTCTAATATTTATAAAGATAAAAAAAGGGCTAGAGTTCAGGAGCTTTTGGAAATGGTCGAAATGACAGAATTTGCAAAAGTAAAAGCCAAATACCTAAGTGGCGGGCAGCAACAAAGAGTCGCTTTGGCAAGAGTGTTGGCACTGGAGCCAGAAATAATTTTGCTGGATGAACCATTTAGTCAAATTGATTCGTTTAGGAAAAATTCCTTGCGCAGGAATTTGTTCAGTTACTTAAAACAAAAAGGAATTACCTGTATTATTGCCACGCATGACAGTACTGATGCTTTGTCTTTTTCAGATGAAACGATTGTGATTCAAAATGGGAAGGTGGTTGCAAAAGGAAACTCAAAAGAGTTATATGAATATCCCGTCAATAAATATATTGCCTCTCTTTTTGGGGAAGTAAATGAATTGAAATTATCGCAATTAATTGATATTGAAGATGATGATGACGAACTCCTTTTGTTATATCCACATCAATTGAAAATGGTCGATAACGGAATGATGCAAGTGGTTGTGAAACAATGTTATTTTAAAGGAAGTCATTATTTGATTAAAGCGGCATTTGAAAGAAGGGCTATTTTCTTTGAACACGATTCAGAATTAGAATTGAATCAGGAAGTGACATTAATGCTGGCGTGATAGAGCGATTCGACGAAACAAATGCTGTTTTTTTAGTAGGAATCCTTAGGTTTTGCGGAAACAAAATTCTTTTGCTATCGTTTTTATAAGAACAAAAAGCATAGCCTGCGACTGGAAATCACTTCTGAAAAATATAAATTGCATATTACTAAAAAAGTAGTAATTTGGGACCTAGTATTTAACGTATCGTTAGATTTATATCCTTGATTTTAATAAAATATCAAAACTATGTATCATTCAAAAATAGCAGGATTAGGATTTTATGTTCCTTCCAATATTGTTACCAATGACGATTTGTCGAAAATTATAGACACGAATGATGAGTGGATTCAAGAGCGAACAGGTATTCAGGAAAGAAGGCATATTGTCAGAGGGGAAGATACCACGACTTCAATGGGAGTAAAAGCGGCTGAGATAGCTATAGAGCGCTCTGGTCTTGCTAAGGAAGATATTGATTTTGTAGTTTTTGCGACCTTAAGTCCTGATTACTATTTTCCAGGTCCAGGAGTTTTGGTGCAACGGGATTTAGGTCTTAGAACTGTAGGGGCATTAGATGTCAGAAATCAATGTTCCGGTTTTATTTATGCTATGTCAGTTGCCGATCAATATATCAAAACAGGAATGTATAAAAATGTTTTGGTGATTGGTTCTGAAGTACATTCGGCCGGCTTGGATATGACGACTCGAGGCAGAGGAGTTTCGGTTATTTTTGGAGATGGAGCAGGAGCTGCTATTTTGAGCAGAGAAGAAGATCTGACCAAAGGAATTTTATCGACTCACTTGCATTCCGAAGGGCAGCACGCAGAGGAATTAATTGTAAAAGCACCAGGAATGGGAGGTCGTTGGGTTACGGATATTTTGGCAGATAATGACCCGGATGATGAAAGTTATTTCCCTTATATGAACGGACAGTTTGTGTTCAAAAATGCAGTGGTTCGTTTTTCAGAAGTTATTAACGAAGGTTTGCAAGCTAATAATCTGCAGGTTTCGGATATCGATATGCTAATCCCGCATCAGGCGAATTTGAGAATTTCTCAATTTATCCAAAAGAAATTCGGTTTGACAGACGATCAGGTGTACAATAATATTCAAAAATATGGTAATACAACAGCGGCTTCTATTCCAATTGCTTTGACCGAAGCATGGGAAAAAGGAAAAATAAAAGCAGGAGATACTGTCGTTTTAGCTGCTTTTGGTAGCGGATTTACCTGGGGAAGCGCTATTATAAAATGGTAATCACTTTGTACGATTAGTTGCAAGCGTATTAATTAAAATCAAAAAACCCGAAGTTGGCATACTCCGGGTTTTTCTTTGTGCAACAAACTATTAAAACTAAAATCTATAAAAGCCCACCACTACCTTGGGTTTCATTTTTGTCACGTTGTTTTCGTTGAATGGCTTTGTTTTTTCCTGTGCCAAAGCGATAATTGAATCCAACATATGCTGATTGACTTTCCCAATTGAATTGTCCTTCTTGTCTTTTTGGTTTAGTACCGTCGAAAGCAAAATTCATAGTATTGAATACATCACTGAATCGGGCTGTTATGGTTCCGCTTCCTTTTAAAATTGTATAGCTCGACCCTAAATCTATTTTATACATGGGCTGTCTTTCAAATTGCAAACCTAAATCACGTCCCCTGTACATTCCTGATAACTGAAGACGAAGGTTTTTAGAAGGTTTAAACGTATTGCTGATTCGGGTGTTAAAAGTAGTCACATCTACTTCTATAAATTCATCAGCAACAACCCCTTTTGTTTTTTTATTATACGCATCAAAACTGATGTTGGCACTCCACCATTTTTTAAAATCTAAATTTCCGGATATTTCAAAACCATACGCATTATTGTCATTCAGGTTGGCATAGGATAGAATTTGTTTTGAAGGATCAGTCGGGCTTTCGTAAAGTGTTCTTGTAATTTCATCGTTTATTCTTCTGTAAAATACACCGGTTGTAATGGAGCCTATTTTTGTTTTTCGCGTGTAATTCAATTCATATGAATTAGTGAACTGCGGGAAAAGTTCCGGATTTCCTTCGGAATCAACCTGAGGAGTACTCCATTCACGAATAGGATTTACCTGGTTGATGCTTGGTCTGTCCACACGTCTGGAAACACTCAGGTTAAAAGAGTTTTTTTCACTAGGGGAGTAGTTGATATATCCGGAAGGATAAAGTGTGAATAAATCATCTTCGAAAGTGGCATCATTCTCATTTACCTTCCTGAACAGGGCGCTTGCATTGTATTTTTCAAATCGGGTCCCTGCTTGTGCACTCCATTTTCCCCATTGTTTTGAATAGGTTGCATAGGCAGAATATATATTTCTATCATAAGCGAAATCGGAATTGTAGGCATTGTCTAAAAGAAACTTATTTCGGGTATCTTCAATTCTGGTTTCTAATCCCAATTCTAATTTAGCAGTCTCTGATATTGGGTCTGTATAATCTAAATTAATTAAGGTGTTATTGCCGACATTGGTAATGTAATTGGTTGCAGGAGTGTTAAAAACACCGAGTTCCTTGTTGTTGTTAGTGTTGTAGTTGACTTCGAGTTCTATATAATGGCCTTCTTTTTTGAAGTTCTTTTTATAATCTAAGTTATAGGTCTGGGAATAATTATCCTTTTCATTGTTGAACAATTGTGTAATGTCTTCTTTTGCAGGATTGACAAAATCAACTGTGGTTTTAGAATCGCCACTGCCATTGAAAATGTTATGGTTTGTATAGAAGGAAATAGTATTTTTTTCATTCAAATAAAAGTCAAATCCTATTTTTGCTAAATGAGAAGTATTGTTGTTTACAAAAGTAAATTTTTGAAAATCTTCCTCACCAGGCTCTAATGTGTTAATAAATCCACGATTGGACTGCTTGCCGGTATTCAATCCGTAATTTCCATAAATATTGAACTTTCCGGTTCTGTAATTCATATCTACTGAAGAGTTTAATTTTGGTGTTTTTCCAAAGGTTACGCCATTATTGATACTTCCGTTAAAACCAATTTTACTGTTTTTGTTCAATACAATATTGATAATTCCACTCATTCCTTCCGGATTGTATTTAGCAGAAGGATTGGTGATCAATTCAATTTGCTTGATGGAGGTAGAAGGGATTTGTTGGAGCAGTTGTGAAGCATCAATATTAGTAGGCTTTCCGTCAATTAATATTCGGACATTTGAATTGCCGCGAAGGCTTATCGCATTGGTTTGCGGATCAACACTTACCGAAGGAATGTTGTTCATGATTTCTGCAGCAGTAGCTCCTGCAGATAATAAGTCTTTACCAACGTTGATTACTTTTCTATCAATCTTTTGTTCAATCGTAGAGCGTTCATTTACCACTTCGACTCCTTCTAATTGGATAGCATCTTCCTCTAAAGAGATTGTTTTTAAGTCCGCTGTCTTTCCTTTTGCAGTTAGTGAAATTGTTTTGTAAACGGTTTTGTAGCCTATAAACTGTATTTCTACTGTGTAGCTTTTTAAATCGAGATTTTTGATAAGGAACGTTCCCTTGTCTGAAGTTATGCCTCCGGTAACTATTTTGTTTTCTTCTTTAACTATAATATTTACATAAGGTAGTGGTTCGTTGGTTTTCTTGTCAATAACCTTTCCGGAAATAGTTCCTGGATTTTCGAGAAGAATTGGTTTGACCGAAGTTTGGCCTTGTATCGGAAGCACCGCTCCCAATAAACAAAGTGCTATTAATTTGAGATTCATGATTTTTGATTTTTGATTAAAATTGATTTGATGATGATGCTGCAAAGGTATATATTTATTTTAAATAACATGTATTACATAGTACTATTTTATGCAATATAATTTTTATTTAAATTGAATATTTGAAAAGTTATCTAATAGACTCTTTAATGTTTAAATTGTTACAGCTATTTTAAAAAAAAGAGCTGAACTGTAAAAAGTAAATGATTATACCATGTTATGCGTAGGAAATTATATTGTTTTCCAATTTTCAAATTGATGCATTATAACTATCTTTGCAACCTTAAAATAAATACATAAAATGACATTATCACAAATTCTTACGCCTTCTATTGAAAAAGCGGTTCTCGCTTTATTTGACATTGCTATTGACAAAGTTGAATTTCAAACCACTCGGAAGGAATTTGAGGGTGATATTACTATGGTGATTTTTCCATTGTTAAAAGTTATAAAAAGTAATCCTGTAGAATTAGGTACTAAAATTGGTAACTATTTGGTGGAAAATGTAACCGAAGTGAGTCGTTTTAACGTCGTTTCTGGATTTTTAAACATTGTCATCTCCGATGAATATTATTTGGATTTCTTCAATGGAATCAGAGACAATACAAAATTTGGTTTCGTTACGCCAAATCCGGAAGATAAAGCTGTAATGGTGGAATATTCTTCACCAAACACGAATAAACCGTTGCATTTAGGTCACGTTCGTAATAATCTTTTAGGATATGCTGTTGCTGAAATTATAAAAGCTTCAGGTAAGAAAGTCTATAAAACTCAAATCATCAACGATAGAGGAATTCATATTTGTAAATCTATGTTGGCCTGGCAAAAATTCGGAAACGGACAAACACCAGAATCCACAGGCTTAAAAGGAGATAAATTAGTCGGAAATTTTTATGTTGCTTTTGATAAGGCGTATAAAGAAGAAATTGCCCAATTAATGAGTGCCGGAAAAACGGAAGAAGAGGCGAAAAAACAAGCGCCGATTATTCTGGAAGCACAGGAAATGCTGTTGAAATGGGAAGCTGGCGATACAGAAGTGATTGATCTTTGGAAAACAATGAACCAGTGGGTTTATGATGGTTTTGCCATTACGTATAAAAACTTAGGGGTTGATTTTGATTGTTTTTATTATGAAAGCAATACCTATTTGTTAGGTAAGGATGTCGTTCAGATAGGTCTTGAGAAAGGTGTGTTCGAAAAAGATCCTGATGGTTCAGTTTGGATAGATTTAACCGATGAGGGTTTAGATAGAAAAATTGTACTTCGCTCTGACGGAACTGCAGTTTATATGACCCAGGATATTGGAACAGCGATCCAGCGTGTAAAAGATTATCCAGATGTTGGAGGAATGGTGTATACAGTAGGGAACGAACAGGATTATCATTTTAAAGTATTGTTTCTTATCCTGAAAAAATTAGGTTTTGACTGGTCAGAAAATCTATTTCATTTGTCTTATGGAATGGTAGATTTACCTTCCGGAAAAATGAAAAGCCGTGAGGGAACTGTTGTCGATGCCGATGATTTGATGCAGGAAATGACCGATACAGCACAGAAAATTGCTGAAGATTTAGGTAAATTAGATACCTATTCTGCTGAAGAAAAAGCAAAATTATACAATACGATAGGTTTGGGTGCTTTGAAATATTATATTTTGAAAGTAGATCCAAAAAAACGAATCCTTTTCAATCCGGAAGAATCAGTAGATTTTGCAGGGAATACAGGGCCGTTTATTCAATATACGTATGCCAGAATTCAATCTATTATTCGCAAGGCTAATTTCGATTTTTCTGATGTGTCACAAATGGTGACCTTGCACGAAAAAGAGAAAGAATTATTGAAACAATTGGAGTTGTTTCCTGAGGTAATTCAGAATGCCGCCCATAATCATAGTCCTGCTTTATTGGCAAACTTCACCTACGATTTGGTGCGCGAATACAATTCATTCTATCAGGCTGTTCCAATTCTTGGAGAAGAAGATTTACAGAAAAAAATATTCAGAGTGCAATTGTCTAAAAAAGTGGCTGATACCATCGCTGCTTCTTTCCGATTGTTAGGAATTAGTGTTCCGGAAAGAATGTAATAAAATAGAATTATTCAAATACAAAGCGACTTCAAATTGAGGTCGCTTTTTTGGTAAAATTAATTGAAATTCACTTTATCAATTATCTAATTATCTGATTGCCTAATTATCTAATTAGTTTATCTTTGCACTTCAATAAAATAAAAAATCATGTTCGATAATTTAAGCGATAAACTAGACAAAGCCTTTCACATACTAAAAGGTCACGGAAAAATCACCGAGGTAAACGTAGCTGAAACATTAAAAGAGGTTCGTAGAGCTTTACTTGATGCCGATGTTAACTTTAAAATCGCTAAAGATTTTACCACCAAAGTAAAAGAAAAAGCAATTGGTCAAGACGTATTAACCACGCTTCAACCTGGACAATTATTGGTAAAGCTGGTCAAAGACGAGCTTACTGAATTAATGGGCGGGGATGTTGCCGGAATCAATCTTTCTGGTACTCCAACGGTTATTTTAATGTCGGGTTTACAAGGGTCTGGTAAAACTACTTTTTCAGGAAAATTAGCGAATTATTTGTTGACCAAAAAGAATAAGAAACCATTATTGGTAGCTTGTGATATCTATCGTCCTGCCGCTATTCAACAATTGTATGTTGTCGGAGATTCGATAGGAGTAGAGGTGTATTCTGAACCAGAGAATAAAAATCCTGTAGAAATTGCTCAAAATGCAATCAAACACGCAAAAGCCAATGGTTTCAACGTAGTGATTGTCGATACAGCAGGTCGTTTGGCCGTGGATGAGGAAATGATGAATGAGATCGAACGTGTTCACAAAGCAATTCAGCCTCATGAAACCTTATTTGTTGTTGATGCCATGACGGGTCAGGATGCTGTAAATACTGCAAAAACCTTCAACGAAAGATTGAATTTCGATGGAGTTATCCTTACTAAATTAGATGGAGATACTCGTGGTGGAGCTGCAATTTCAATTAAATCAGTTGTTAATAAACCAATTAAATTTGTAGGTACAGGGGAGAAAATGGATGCTATTGATGTATTCTATCCTGTTCGTATGGCTGAACGTATCCTTGGAATGGGAGATGTTGTGTCTTTGGTAGAAAGAGCTCAAGAGCAATTTGATGAAGAAGAAGCAAGAAAAATCCAAAAGAAAATCGCTAAAAACGAATTTGGTTTTGATGATTTCTTGTCTCAAATCCAACAAGTGAAGAAAATGGGTAATATGAAAGATTTGGTTGGAATGATACCAGGTGCTTCAAAAGCCATGAAGGATGTTGAAATTGAAGATGACGCTTTCAAGCACATTGAAGCAATCATTCATTCGATGACGCCTAAAGAAAGAAGTAAGCCAGCTCTAATTGACGTAAAAAGAAAAGCTAGAATCGCAAAAGGTTCCGGAACAAAAATAGAGCAAGTCAATCAATTGATGAAGCAGTTCGAGCAAATGAGTAAGATGATGAAAATGATGCAAGGACCTGGAGGGAAAAATCTAATGAAAATGATGAGTGGCATGCAAGGCGGTATGCCGGGAATGCGCTAATTATTTATTGGAGGTTTAAAAGTTCATTTTTTGAATTTTTGAACCTTAACTTTTTTATAAAATAAATCACTACTAAACCTTAAAGTTTCTGGTTTTCAAAACTTTAAACTTTAACCTTTAAACAATTTTAAAAATGCAACTACTAGACGGAAAAAAAACAGCAGAAGATATTAAAAGTGAAATCGCTGCCGAAGTACAAAAGATAAAAAACAATGGGGAAAAAGTGCCTCATTTAGCTGCAGTAATTGTAGGTAATGATGGTGCCAGTTTAACCTATGTTGGAAGTAAGGTTAAAGCATGCGAACGAGTAGGATTTGAGTCGACTTTGGTAAAAATGCCAAGTACTACAACTGAAATTGAATTGCTGAATAAGATTAAAGAGTTGAATGAAGATGATAACATTGATGGATTTATCGTTCAGTTGCCGCTTCCGGAACAAATCGATGAGCAAAAAGTATTGATGGCAGTGGATCCAAGTAAAGATGTTGATGGATTTCATCCGGAGAATTTTGGAAAAATGGCATTGGATATGACTACTTTTATTCCTGCAACGCCTTTCGGAATTCTCGAATTGTTAGAAAGATATGGCGTGGAGACTAAAGGGAAACATACCGTAGTTATTGGACGCAGTCATATTGTAGGTCGTCCGATGAGTATTTTGATGGGAAGAAAAGGTTTTCCGGGGAACTCAACGGTAACCTTGACGCATAGCTACACTAAAAACATTGAAGAAATTACTATTCAGGCCGATATCATTATCACCGCTCTTGGTGTTCCCAATTATCTAAAAGCGGATATGGTGAAAGACGGAGTTGTTGTAATTGACGTTGGTATTACGCGTGTTCCTGATGAAAAAAATGACAAAGGGTATGTAATTACCGGTGATGTTGATTTTGAACATGTAAGCAAAAAAGCATCTTTTATTACTCCGGTTCCCGGTGGAGTAGGACCTATGACAATTGCGATGTTATTGAAAAATACACTTTTGGCAAGAGAAATGAGAATTGCTAAATCGTAAAATAGTTTACTATACTCTATAGAGCCTTAAGCGAAAGTTTAAGGCTTTTTTTCTTAAAAAACGCTTAATATTCTGCGGATTGATTACGGTAACAAGTTATAAAGAATACTTTTGCAGCACAAAAAAAAACAGACCTTTAAAATGGACGATTATTATTCGGAAATGTTAAATTAATATAGCACTTGACAGATCATTCAAAATGCTATAAATAAACCTATATGATTTTGAAATGAGAGCTTTTTACAAAAACAATGTCGGATTAATTGCCACTGAAGAATGGTCCCCAAACTGTTGGATAAATATTGAATGTCCAACCGAACCAGAAAAAAAATATGTACTGGAGGAATTGCAAATCCCCGAAGCATTTTATAATGATATTGAAGATATTGACGAAAGACCAAGAATAGAAATTGAGAATGGCTGGACTTTGATTATCATGCGAATTCCGGTGAAGAGTAATGATATCAAATTGCCTTTTCATACAATTCCTGTCGGGGTTATTTTTAAAGGGGAAGTCTGTATCACTATAAGTTTCCAAAAAACTGAAATGCTTACCGATTTTGTAACGTACACCAAACGCAAGAATATTAATATAAAAGATAACTTTGATCTCGTATTGAAATTGCTGCTGTCTTCGAGTGTGTGGTATTTAAAATACCTTAAACAGGTCAATCAAAAAATTAAGTTGGCAGAAGACAATCTGGAAAAATCAATTAAAAATGAAGAGTTGCAAGCCTTACTTCAAATAGAAAAATGTCTGGTATTCTTCATGACTTCCCTGAAAGGGAATGATATCCTCTTGCACAGAATCAAGAATATAAAATCCCAAAAAGAAAATTTTGATTTAGAATTGTTGGAAGATGTTGAAATTGAATTGCGTCAGGCACAGGAAACCACGAATATTTACAGCGACATCTTAACAGGGACAATGGATGCGTATGCTTCGGTGATTTCTAATAATATGAATACTATTATGAAGCAGATGACTTCCATTTCTATTATTCTGATGATTCCAACGCTAATGGCCAGTTTGTATGGAATGAACGTACCTAATGATTTAGAAGATAATCGATATGGAATATGGATTGTCATTTTCATCTCCGTTTTGTTATCTGCTTTAGGGGTGTTTTTATTCAAGAGAAAAAGATGGTTTTGATTAATGGGTTTATTAGTTAGATCTGGAACTGCTTTTGTTTAGCAATTATTTCTTCCAGGTTTTTTAAAACAACCGGTTTAGTGATAAAATCATCCATTCCTTTTGAGATTGCTGATACTTTATCTTCATCAAATGCACTTGCTGTTACAGCAATGATTGGTATCGCGTTTATCTGATATTTAAGAGAGGACTGTATTCTTTTTGTTGCTTCAAACCCATCCATTTCAGGCATGTGCAAGTCCATAAAAATGATGTCGTAATCATTTTCAGTGTACATAGAAACGGCTTCTATTCCATTAACTGCAATATCAGAAGGGATATTCAGTTTATTCAAAAGTTTGTACAATACTTTCTGATTTATTAAATTGTCTTCAACAATTAATGCTTTAGTAATGAGCGTTTCTTTCTGATTGTTAAATTGAGTTGCGATGTTGTTTTCAATAGGAATTATAGTGGTATTTATTTTGAACGGTATTTCGAAACTAAAACTGGATCCGCCACTTTCTAAAGCTTTAATATTTAATTTAGTTCCTCCCATTAGTTGTACTAACTGGTTAGCAATTGTTAAACCTAATCCCGTACCACCGTATTTTCGGGTGGTTGTTAAGTCGGCTTGCTCAAATGCTAAAAGCATCTGTTCCGTTTTATCAGCATCTATGCCGATGCCGGAATCCATGATGTTAAAATTTAAATACTGTAAATCATCTGTTTGATTCAATAAATTCACTTCGAGTTTAACATAGCCATGTGTTGTAAACTTAATTGCATTGTCAATTAGATTAATCAATACTTGCTGCAGTCTTAGATTATCTCCAAGGATGCTATTGACGATTTTGTTGTCGTAAATAAAATGCAATTTTATGTTTTTATCATTTATTCGGTATTCAAATAAACGGATGAGTTTGGTGAGTTCTTTTTTAAGGTTGATGGGATATTGTTCTACCTTCATTTTACCGGCCTCCATTTTGGAATGATCTAAAATCATATTTACAATACCCAAAAGGTGTTCGGCACTGTGTTCGGCAATTTCAATATATTCCGTTTGTTCAGTATTTAATGTACTTGTTTTAAGCATGTTTAGCATTCCGATAACACCATTAAGAGGCGAACGAATTTCGTGGCTCATATTGGCGAGAAATTGCGTTTTGAAGGTTGCTATTTTATTCGCCTGCTCTGTTTTCTTTTCTAAAAAAATAATATTTTCAGATAGCTTCTCTTTCAATATTCCATAACTCATTAATAAGAAATCAACTTCCCTAATTGATGATTTATGGTGTAAATTGGATACCGGTTCTTTGAAATTGGATTTTATATAATTTGAAATATCTAATGAAAGTAGTTTAATGTCTTTTGTGAAATATTTAGAGATGTAGATGCACAATACTAAAGCAATTAGTGTCATGAGCAGTGTTTGGCATAATTGAGAATAGAATAAGGTTTCTTCTAATTCATTTTTTCTTTTTTTGTTATGAGCTATAATCTGGACAAAGGAATTTTCAACAGCCTCATTCATTTTGTTTATTTTTCCATATAAACCCTGATCTTGAGAAACGCCCAGTTTTGAACTCAATTTCACGAAAGAATCAAAGTTATTTTTATAGGCTGTAAGAACTTGCCTGGTTACTGAATCAATGTTCTTTTCTTTTAAAGTTGCATAATACAAATCTTTAAATTTTTGGATGGAGGCATCGTCTGAACGTAACATATAGTCTTTCTCGTGTCTGCGAAGCTGCAGTAAAGTAATTTTGTCTAGTGAAGACTTTTTTTCTAAAAAATGGGCTTTATTTCTCATCTCACCTTCTATTCCGTGATCTTTAAATCCGCGGATTAGTGCTGTTGCTTTAAACTGATTTGCAATAGTATAGAGCATATCTATTTCGTTAGAAAGATGTGTCATAGCGGGATTGTTTCCGATGTTCAGTTCTTTGGATTCTTTGAAAATCAGATCAACTTCCTTTCTTTGGTTTTTTAAATTGTCGATGTATAGTTTAAGATCTTTTTGGCTATGATTCAGATAAAAGTCTTTTTCCTTATATCCAAACAACAAAAAGGTTTGAAAATTTCTGATGTTAGCGGTAAACTCTTGTGAAACCCGGTACGATCTGTAAGTGAAGTTATTCAGATAATCTACTTTGCGGTCGATATGCAGGTACAACATGAACCAAACAATTATCAAAACGATCATTGATGAAAAAGATAAAAATATTTGTGTTCTGAAGTACCGAAAAGTGTGGAGGAAAAATTTCAAATATTATTTTTTAGATGACTAACAAATGTAGGGCGTCCATTAAATAAACAGATTAAAATACTTCAAACAAAAGGTTAAGTTATTGTATGGTGACTAAAATAATCAGTGACATGCAGGCGATTTGAAGGTGTGAAATAGTTAGATACAGTAGCGGGCAATTGGATAAGAAAAGAAAGGGAATTTATACGGTGAAAAATGGAAACAAAAAGAAACCAAAATAAAATCAGTTTCTATTTTGTAATTTGAAAATAATAAATAACTTTGTAATTCAAAGTACTTTATTTATGGATCAAAAACATCAAGAAGATTTATCGCATATTCGTTCCATGATGGAACGCTCTTCAAGATTTATTTCGTTAAGTGGCCTTTCTGGAGTATTTGCCGGGGTATTTGCATTAGCTGGAGCAATTTATGTGCATCAGTTGTTTGAAAATAATGGTATTGACTATTTTGACGCTAGGCAGAAGCCATTTAGTTGTGATGTAATTGTAGAAATTACTTTCGTTGCTCTGGCAATTTTAATTTTAGCATTGCTGTCTGGTGTTTTTTTTAGCTGGAGAAAAAGTAAAAAGTTTAATTTACCGGTGTGGACTAATACCACTAAAAAGATGTTAGTCAATTTAGCAATCCCTTTATTTGTAGGAGGAGTATTTTGTGTAGCGCTTTTATACCATCAGCTATATGCGCTGATTGCACCCACAACTTTATTGTTCTATGGCCTGGCACTTATTAATGCTGAAAAATATACTTTTTCAGATATTAAATATTTAGGTATATGTGAGATTATTTTAGGATGTATCTCCCTCTTTTATGTTGGATATGGACTCGTTTTTTGGGCGATAGGATTTGGAATTTTACATATCCTATACGGATTAATTGTGTTCAAAAAATACAAATAGAAATGGGAATCATTGATAAATTAAATAAAGACTTCGAAAGCCGGGTCAGACTTGGCATTATGTCTGTTCTGATGGTAAATGAGTGGATTGACTTTACCGAGATGAAATCTTTATTGGATATTACCGATGGTAATTTAGCCAGTCATTCTTCAGCATTGGAGAAAGCGGGATACATACAAGTGAAGAAAGAGTTTGTCGGTAAAAAGCCGAAAACTTCGTATAGCGTTACAGACGCAGGTAGAGCCGCTTTTGTTTCGCACCTGAACAGCCTTGAAAAATTAATCAAATCTAAATAACACCCTTTTTTTAATCTAATACTTTGAAATGCAAAGTACTTTTAAATTTTTTATTATGAAAAAATATCATTTAATTTTAGCTTGTAGTCTGATTTTTATCTGGCTTTTTTACAACGAAACTATAGGGGTTAACGCGTCTGTTTTTGGACTTGTCCTAACAGGATTAATTTGTTATTTATCTCAAAAACGATTTTTAGATAAATCGAATCTAATTTTGATACTGACCAGCGTGGTGTCGTGTTTCGCTTTTGCCTGGTATGGTGATTTTATTTCTTTTGTGGCCATGGGTTCTTCTTTGATTTTTTTGCGGTTCAGCATTCAGGATCCTAAACTGAAGATTGTACAATCCATTCCGCTTGTATTTATAAATCTGTTTGCCACATCTGTGAGAATATTTCAATTTAGCCAATGGCTACCCCAAAGAAAGGTAGAGAATCAGTTGGTTAAAAAGCTAATTGCTTATTTTGCAATACCAGCCCTATTTCTGACGCTTTTTTTTAGTATCTATTCTTTTGGAAGTGCTCACTTTTCAGGATTATTTTCTAATTATACCTTGGATCTGGATTTAGAGCAAGTACTCTTGATTGGAGTTGTAGGTTTTTATTTTTCATTCAGCTTCTGGAATTATTGGGTACCCCAATATTGTTATGATGCTAATTCAAAATTAGATGATGATTTTAGCAGGGAAGGTAGAATGGTGCAGCAGCAGACTTTTTCATTTCTGGATCTAGATTTTGAAAGGAAGAGCGGTGAAATTACATTAGTGCTTTTAAATTGTATGATTTTGATTTTTATAGGAACCTATAATTACGAGCAATTTTTTGAAGAACAGGCTTTGGTATCTTTAAGTGAGGCAACACATGAAAGGGTAAATGCCGTTATTTTTTCAATACTTATGGCGGTCGGGGTGATGCTGTTCTATTTTAAAAGTGGATTTAATTTTGACAAGAAAGCTTCTAAACTTAAATTATTATCCAAAATTTGGATCGCACTGAATGGCATTTTAATTAGTAGTACAATTATAAAAAACGTTGAATATGTTTCTGCTTTTGGTTTAACTTATAAAAGATTGGGTGTTTTTGCATTCTTGTTACTGGCAAGTATTGGTTTGGCACTTACTTTTTGGAAAATTTATAAACAGAAAACCAATGCTTATCTTTTCAATCAAATGATTTGGTATTTTTATGGTACGGTACTTTTATGCAGTTTTATAAATTGGGGGAATGTAATTACACGATACAATATTAGAGTAAATAAAGGTGTTGAACTCCATTTTTTGGAAAGCTTAGATTTTAACGATGTACTGTATTGGGAGTACAGCGCTTCACATACTGATGCAATTACTAAAAAAACCACTGCGGTAGAGGATCCTGTTCAATTGAATCAAAAGAAAAGCGTTCTTTCAAAGGTATTATATTATGAAACTTTAAAAAAGGAATAAAGCTACTGTAAGAAAGAAGCCGTATCATAACTATTGAGCCAGTTTTTATTCTTGTTTGGTTAATTTTTTAAAGGAATTTAGAAAACGGGTAAATTGCCTTCAAGCGACAATTTTCTTTCTAAAGGTCTAAGTTGCCAACTTGTCTAAAATGGAACAGTGAAATTGTAAGGGTGAAAAAAGTGAGCGTCATGAAAACTTTTTTCCTAAATTTGAGCATGATTCTAATAGAAAGAAATATTGATGGTCTAAAAAAGCTTTGTTCTACATACAATGTGGACAAAATGTATCTTTTTTGGATCAGCTCTAAATTCAAACTTTAGTGATAAAAGTGATATTGATTTTTTAGTCAAATTTAAAGCTATTGAATTGGCTCAATACTTTGAGAATTATATAAATTTAAAAGAGAATTTGAAGATATTGTTTGGTCGTGAGGTAGATTTACTGGAAGAACAAACACTTAAAAATCCAATTCTTATTAACTCCATAAATAAATCTAAAGAGCTTATTTATGGATGAGAGAATCCTAAAATGGTTATTCGATATTAAAATGACTATTGATGAAATTGATGGTTATTTTATAAACAAACAAACGGATTTTTTGAAATATCGAGATAACTTGATGTTAAAAAGAGTAAAAAATCTTAGGATCCACCAAAAAACCGTCTAATTTAGACTTCTTCTCTATTGTTTAAGTATACAGTAAAAAAACAGGCTGATTAATAGTCCCCTCTTCCCTTAAATCTCGGATCATCTCGTTTGATAAATTCCGTTCTTCTTTTTGGTGTTTCTGTTTTGGGTAAACTGGCTTCTTCGGTTTTACTGGAAGGCTCGATGAGTTCATTTAGTTCTTTGATTTCAGCATCAGTTAAATCTCTGTAGCGTCCCACGGGAACATCCAGTGAAATGTTGATGATTCGGATGCGTTTTAGAGCTGTAACGTCATACCCTAGATATTCTGTCATTCTACGAATTTGACGGTTTAAACCTTGCGTAAGTATAATTTTGAAAGTGAATTTACTGATTTGTTCCACCTTACATTTTCGCGTTACGGTATCTAAAATAGGAACTCCATTACCCATTCTTTCAATAAATCGATCCGTTATAGGTTTGTTTACCGTTACGGTATATTCTTTTTCGTGATTGTTTCGGGCGCGTAATATTTTGTTGACGATGTCGCCATCATTGGTCATGAAAATTAAACCTTCACTGGCTTTGTCCAATCTTCCGATCGGAAAAATACGTTTGGGGTAATTGATGTAATCCACAATGTTGTTGCGAACATCCAGGTTTGTGGTACATTCAATTCCTACAGGCTTATAGAAAGCAAGATAAACTGGTTTCTCGTTTTTCTCACGGATTAATTTACCGTCAATACGCACTTCATCATCAGGCGAAACTTTTGTTCCCAATTCCGGAACGATTCCATTGATGGTAACACGACCTTCTTCAATGATTTTATCGGCTTCCCGGCGGGAGCAATACCCGGTTTCTCCTATGAATTTATTGAGGCGTTTTAGATTTTCTTCCATGATGCAAAAGTAGTACTAAATTGTTTAAGCGTTTATGTGGTTGTTTGTTTATTTGAATATTAGGAGGTCCCTATGCGATTTTACTGATGTCTTTTTTAAATTACTCCGTTTCAAATAAAAATCGAGTGACTTTTTCATATAGTTCATCGTCATGCATGCTGTGCCCCAGACCCTTAGTTTCAATGAAAACGACGTTTTTCCATGTGCTGGCAATTTTTTTTCCTTCTTCGAATAAAACTACCGTATCGTCAACATCGTGGGCAAGCAGTCCTTTGATGCTTAATTTTGAAGCAAACAGTTTGCCTGAAAATTGTTCCAGTGTAAGTTTGAAATTAGTTAAATAGTGGTCTTCCAAAGATTTTGAAATTTTAGAATTCAAACTCAATAGTGCAATGTAATTGTGCAGGATAATGCTGAAATCACTTGGTGCACCTAGAATCACCATTTTTTTAAGCAGGTTGTTTTGATATACCGACTGGTAATACAGGCACGTTTTGCCACCAATAGAATGACCAACAAGGTATTGTGGCTGGTATTTTTCAACAGCGATATGAATGAATTCAGCATATTTAGGAATACTAAATTCTTTTCCGCTGGATAATCCATGAGCTGGACCATCAATTGCAATAACAGTGCTTCCGGATTTTTTTAGATAGGGTAGGAAGTTCTCCCAACGAGAAGCATTGCTTTCCCATCCATGCACTAAAAGAATTATGGTATCATTTCCTTTCCAGGTATACGTTTGAAAGGAATGTTCTCCCTGTTGAAACGTTTCGGTTAGTGCCTCTTGTAGAATTTCAGGCAGCTTATCTTTAGATAATTTACCTTCTCTGGGTTCACTGAAAAAGGCATACGCGAGTTGCGATGCTTTCTTTGGAAATACAAAACTCAAAAGGTTTATGTACAATCCAATGGATTTCGTGAATATAAAAAAAAATATTTTTTTCATAATAAAAAAGCCTCCGTTTAGGAGGCTTAAATATAGTTAGAATTTAGAAAATAATTTTTCCATTTTTTCTTTTTCTTCGTCAGCTAATACACTGTCGACTAATATTCTTCCTGAATGCTCATCAGTAATAATTTTCTTTCTTGAAGCAATTTCCACTTGTGTTTGTGGTGGAATTGTAAAGAATGATCCTGCAGATGCTCCTCTTTCGATAGAAACAACAGCTAAACCATTGCGTACACTTGTTCTGATTCTAGTGTAAGCAGCTAGCAATCTGTCTTCAATTAAACTTTGATATTCAGCTGATTTCTCAGATAAAAAAGCTTCTTCTTTAGCAGTTTCAGACATAATAGCGTCTAATTCTGATTTTTTATGTTTCAAGTGATTAGATTTTGCTTCTAATCTTTCTTTTGAGTTTGAAATTACTTCTTTCTTATGCTCGATAGAAGCTTTCATTTCTTTAATTTGTTTTTCAGACAATTGAATTTCTAATTCTTGAAATTCAATCTCTTTCGTCAACGAATTAAATTCTCTGTTGTTACGAACAGTTTCTTGCTGTTTAGTATATTTTTTGATAGCCTCTTTGTGCTCATCAATTGCATTCTTTTTTACCTTAATCAGGTCCTCAATAACGTCGAGTTCCCCTTTTAATTTTTCGGAACGTGTGCTTAAACCAGCAACTTCATCTTCTAAATCCTCTACTTCAAGAGGAAGTTCACCTCTTACATTTCTGATTTCGTCAATTCTTGAGTCAATAAGTTGTAAATCGTAAATTGCTCTTAACTTGTCCTCAACACTTAATTCTTTCGTATTCGCCATATTCTATAAGTACTTAACTGGATTTGAATTTTCTTCTGATAAAATAACTGCAAAATTAAGGATTTTTTTCCGAAGATACTCAACAATATAATTTTTTGTATAGCGTTCGCTTTCAAAATGTCCAATATCGGCTAATAGCAACTGATTTTCGGCTTCATAAAACTGATGATACTTCAAATCTGCCGTTAAATAGGCATCAGCTCCAGCCTGAATCGCATTTTTTATCGCAAAACTTCCGGCGCCGCCAAGAACAGCTACTTTTCTGATTTCCTTTCGTGTAAAGTTAGAATGTCGAATCCCGTCACTTTGCATTTTTTCTTTTACAAAAAGCAAAAACGCTTTTTCTTTCATTGGATTTTTAAATTCGCCAATCATTCCCAAACCAATATTCTGATGCTGGTTTTGCAAATCATAAAGCTCATAAGCGATTTCCTCATAAGCATGACTTCTGAATAAGGCTTTGAGAATTTTATTTTCTAGATATTTTTCGAAAGTGACTTCGATTTTAATTTCATCACCCTGCACAAACTCAAAGCGCTCTCCAACCTGAGGATTGCTGCGCTCATTGCCCATATAGGTTCCAATCCCTTTTGAATTAAAACTGCAGTTTTCATAATTGCCGATGTTTCCGGCTCCGGCATCAAAAAGTGCGTTTCGTACTTCTTCTGCGTTTTCAGGAATTGTATAGGTTACTAATTTCCGAATGAAATTTTGTTTTGGAATCAGTATTTTAGTGTTTGTTAATCCCAATGCATCGCAAAAGATTTTGTTCACACCATCTTGATGATTGTCCAGTGCAGTATGGACGGCAAAAATGGCAATATCATTTTTTATGGCTTTAATTACAGCTCGTTCTACATAGTTTTTACCTGTTATTTTTTTTAAGCCAGAAAATAATATAGGATGAAAACAAACTACCAGATTGCATTTTTTTGCAATCGCTTCGTCAATTATAATTTCCAGGGCATCATGGCAAACTAGAATACCTGTCGCTTCTGATTCTTGATCTCCAACCAATAAACCCACATTGTCAAAATCTTCAGCGTAAGCGAGTGGTGCCATTTCTTCGAGTACGGATATTATCTCTTTGATTTTAGTCATCGTTCAGTTTTTTTGTGTTCGTGAATCTTCGATTTCATGATTTGTAGTGTAAAGTTTGCTGTTTAAAGATTGAGGTTCATTAACTTTAAATTGCAAACAGAAGCAACAAAATTTTAAATCAAAGATAATTTATTCTACTTTCGTATAATGAATTTACTGCGAAAATTACTGTTCCCGTTTGCCATTTTATATGGTGTGATAACGAGTATTCGTAATTTTCTTTTCGATACAGGTATTTTAAAATCGTATTCTTTTGATTTACCTATTATTGCTGTTGGTAATTTAAGTGTTGGCGGAACCGGAAAAACGCCTCAGATCGAATATTTGATTCGGTTGCTTTCTGATAAATATAAAATTGCCACCTTGAGTCGTGGCTACAAAAGGCAATCAGAAGGGTTCGTGTTGGCGGATGCTGCTTCGAATGCTGCTATTCTTGGAGACGAGCCTTTTCAGTTTTTTCAGAAATTCAGGAACATTCAGGTCGCTGTTGATGCTGATCGAAAAAATGGTATTGAACAATTGCTTGCTCAATCTGAAAAACCGGAAGTAATCTTGCTGGATGATGCTTTTCAGCATCGAAAAGTAAAAGCAGGATTTTATATTTTGCTAACTGCCTATGATGATTTGTTTTCGGATGATTTTATGCTTCCGACAGGTAATTTGCGCGAGAGCAGGAGTGGGGCAAAAAGAGCCAATATAATTATCGTTACAAAATGTCCTGCTGTGCTTTCATCCGAAGAACAGAATGAAATCAGAAACAAATTGAAACCTGGGGTGCATCAGGAATTGTATTTTACGTATATTGATTATGATGATTGTATTTATGGTGAAGATCGAAAGCTAAAAGTCGACGAAGTTAAAGTAGCTGCGAAGGTATTAGTGGCAGGAATCGCAAAACCCGAATCGTTTTTCTCGTATTTGAAGAACATAAATGATGTGTGTTTGACTTTTCCGGACCATCATAATTTTACCGAGAAAGATATTTTAGAAATTAAGAATAGTGCTCAGAACAACATTATTATTACTACCGAGAAAGATTATGTTAGATTGAAAGGAAGTTTACCTGCGGAGCAACTTTTTTATTTACCCATAAAAAGTTCTTTTGTGTCGGGAAGTGAAGATTTTGATAAAAACAGTATTAATTATGTGGAAAGAAGTACAGCAAACCGTAAGTTATATTAAAGAAAGAATCTATTTTACTCCAGAATATGGTGTTATTTTAGGGTCAGGTTTAGGGAGTTTTACCAACGAGATGAAGATAGAATTTACCTTGCCCTATAATGAAATTCCAAATTTTCCTGTTGCAACGGTTCAAGGGCATAAAGGAGCGTTAGTTTTTGGGACAATTGGCGGTAAGAAAGTCGTTGCCATGCAGGGGAGGTTTCATTTTTATGAAGGGTATTCGATGAAAGAAGTGACTTTTCCGGTGCGTGTGATGAAGTTTTTGGGTGTTGATAAATTAATTGTTTCCAACGCATCCGGAGGTGTAAATCCAAAGTATAAAGTAGGTTCTATTGTCCTGATTACGGATCATATCAATATGGCTCCGGAGCATCCTTTGCGGGGTAAAAATGACGAACGCTTCGGGCCCCGTTTTGTAAACATGAGCGAACCGTATTCCAGAAAAATGATTGCTAAGGTCAAAGAATTGGCACAAGAGCTAAAGATAGAAGTTCAGGAAGGGATTTACCTTGGTTTACAAGGGCCTACCTTTGAAACCTTGGCGGAGTATCGGATGGTAAAGATTCTTGGTGCTGACTGCGTAGGAATGTCAACAGTTCCCGAAGTGATTGTCGCCCGTCATATGGATTTGGAAACATTTGGAATTTCTGTAATTACCGATATGGGAAATGAAGAAAGTATAGGGACCATTTCTCATGATGAAGTTTTGCAAGCTGCTAAAAATGCAGAACCAAAAGTGAGAAGCCTAATTAAAGAATTGATTTTAAAATATTAAGGAGCTATACATTTTTAGCAATGATAGCATAGAATTCTTCCGGGATGAATGGTTTTGTAACAACATCATTCATACCATAGGATAAAAGCATTTCTCGATTTTCATCTAACGAAATTGCCGTAAGTGCAATTATAGGTGTTTCAGTATCAAATTTTCTGATTTCTTCTGTAGCGATGGTTCCGTTTATGCCCGGCAGATGAACATCCATTAGGATTAAATCAAATTTATTCTTTTTTGCTATTTCTATCGCATCTTCACCATTGTCAATTATTTCGCAGGATATTCCTTTATTGCGAAGCATTTTTTCGGTAATCATTTGATTGATTTTATTGTCTTCTACTAAAAGCACTTTTTTGTTTTTTAAAGAAGTGTCGTCATATGTTTTAGTCTTTTGTCCCACCACTGGTATTGGTGAGCCTATCTTATATTGCAATTCAAACGAAAAAGAAGATCCTTTTCCTACAACACTGCTTAAATTTATTTTTCCTCCCAGAATTTTAATTAATTTTTTTACTATTGTCAATCCTAAGCCAGTTCCTCCGTATTTTCGATTGATCTCTATTGAACCCTGTGAGAAGCTATCAAAAACGCTTTGCAATTTGTCTGCAGGTATTCCAATTCCGGTATCGATTACTTCAAAATGTAAATTTGCATTTTGATTCTCTAGCGAATGCAGTTTAACAATTACACTTACGGTACCATTTTTAGTGAATTTCAGTGCATTGTTAATCAGATTCAAAATGATTTGCGATAATTTTGTGGGATCGCCAATCAAATAATCAGGAATGGACCGATCAATTTCAAGCGTAAAATTATTGTTGTTGATACGTGCTAATTCTTTTAAAGAGTTCTTGATGTCCTCTAATAGCTGTTTAAGATTAAAGCTGATGTATTCCAGTTCAATTTTATTAGAATCAATTTTGTTGATTTCCAGAATTTCATTTATAAATTTGGTCAGATAATCTCCAGAAAATTTTAAGGAAGACAAATAGTTCATTTGAGATTTTTTCGGCTGCTCTTCCAATAATAAGTGGGCTATTCCATTTATGGCATTTAAAGGCGTGCGAAGCTCATGGCTCACGGTCGATAAAAATTCTGATCTGGCATTGGAAGCTCTTTCCGCTTTCTCTTTGGCAATTTCCAACTCTTTATTTTTTTCTTTCAACATTAGATTTGACTGCGTTCTAATAATGTTGTTTTTATACAAAGACAAGCTTAATAGTGATAAAATAGAAATTAATGCAATAGCCAGTATGCTGATTAATTTAGAAAATTTAGTGGTTTTCTCCTGCTGCTTGGTATCCCTGTCAATTTGTGCCAGTTCCTTTAAACGTTCCGTTTCTTTGAATTTATCGTAATCATCAATTCCCAGCCTTTCGTTGTTTAAAATAGAAATGCTTTCTTTTAGATTGAGGTGTTGTTTTAAATAGGAATAGGCGTTGTTTTTGTCCAGTGTTTTTTCATGAACCGTACTTAGGGCAAGTAAAATATTTGATTTTTTTTCTAGATTATCCTCTGTTTCATTTAGCTTCAGTGCTTTGTTAAGATAGTTTAAGGCTAAATTAAATCTGTCTTTTGAGGCTTCAATTGTTCCTATCTGGTACAATGCCTCTACCTTCGAATTTAATAGTTCCGGGCTGTCAGGTTTTGCAATGATGGTTTTGAAAATTGCTGACGCTTGCTCGGAATTTCCTTTTGACTTGCTTATTATTCCTCTTTGAAGTGCTAGTATTTCTGCAGTATCAGTGATTTTTAGTTCTTCAAATAGGGATTGAGTTTCTTTAAAACAAATTTCGGCATCAGCAAAATTTGATTTTTCCATGTACGCTAAACCAAGATAGTAATAGCAGTAGGCGTAGGATGTGTTTGGATTTAAGTTTTTATATAACGTGATGCTTCTGTGGAAGTTTTCGATAGCATCATTGTATTTTTTAGAGTCAAAATAGATTTTGCCCAGGTTATAGGTTTGATTGGCCTGAGCTTGAGCATTACGTATTGCCTTAGAATAGTTTATTGCCTTTTGCGTGTAATAAAGCGCATTTTTGTATTTGTTGTTTACAATATTTGTGCTGCTTAAAGTACTGTAATACGCAATGCTATCTGTTTTCTCATTGGTTTGAGAATACAGAAACGAATGTAAAAAAAAGATAAAAATAAAGAGATACTTCATGTACACCTGAATTTTTTCATATTTATTTATTTTTATTTTCAATCAAAAGAATTAAATCAATAATTCGAGATGAATAGCCTATTTCATTATCATACCAACCTACCACTTTCACCATTTTATCAATTACCGAGGTTAGTTGGGCGTCAAAAAGACAAGAATTTGTGTTTCCAATTATATCAACAGAAACAATAGGGTCCTCTGTATAATCGAGAATTCCTTTTAAGTTCGTTTCTGCGGCGATTTTGAAAGCAGCATTTATCTCATTTATAGTGACAGCTCGTTTTACATTGAACGTAATATCGGTCAGCGAACCGTCCGGAACAGGAACCCTGATACCGCATCCGCCAATTTTCCCCTGCAATTTAGTGAAAATTTTTGTTAAAGCTTTAGCTGCACCAGTTGTTGTTGGAACAATTGATTGACTGGCCCCACGAGCTCTGCGCAAATCCTTATGGGGTTGATCGTGTAAACTTTGGTCCGTAGTATAGGAGTGAATAGTAGTAATATAAGCCTGCTCAATGCCACAAAGTTCATCAATAACTTTCATCATTGGTGCCGCATTATTGGTTGTACAACTGGCGTTGGATATAATGGTTTCCGTACCGTCAAGAATACTTTCGTTTACCCCCAAAACAACCGTTTTTATGCTGTCAACTTCTGAAGGTGCAGACAGAATTACTTTCCTGGCACCAGCCAAAATATGGGCATTTATATCATCAAAAGTGCAGTACTTTCCAGTTGACTCAATTACGTAATCGATGTCTAAGCTTTTCCAGTCCAGTTTTGAGATGCTTTTTTCGTGAAAGAACAAAAAATGTTTCGCAGCAACGAAAAAACCTTTTTCATCATGACTAACGGGAAATGGCAACACACCATGAATACTATCGTATTTCACTAAATGGGCCATTGTTTTTGTATCTGCAATATCATTGATGGCAACCACTTCAATAGTGGGATGGTTTAAAAGTAAACGAAATAAATTTCGACCAATTCTTCCAAAACCATTAATGGCAATTCTTGTTTTCAAATGTTTCATTTATTCGTTTATTTGCCTGATCGACTGCCCGATTGAACCAATAAACTTTTTATAAAATATGTTTTTGTGCTTTGTAGGAAGAACGAACTAATGGTCCGCTTTCAACATGACGGAAACCCAATTCCAAACCAAATTTCTCATATATTGCAAATTGATCCGGAGTTATAAACTCCTTTACCGGTAAATGTTTTTTACTGGGTTGCAAGTACTGGCCTATCGTAACAATATCAACATTTGCTTCTCGCAAATCTCGCATCGTTTGAAACACTTCTTCTTCTTTTTCACCAAGACCAAGCATGATGCCCGATTTTGTTCTGTTAATTCCTTTTTCTTTCAAATAGCGCAATACTTCCAGACTTCGGTCGTATTTGGCCTGAATGCGAACCTCACGGGTCAGTCTGCGAACGGTTTCAACGTTGTGTGAAACCACTTCAGGATTAGCCGCTACGATTCTATCGATATTTCTTTCGATACCTTGAAAATCCGGAATCAGCGTTTCAAGGGTTGTGTTTGGGTTCATTCTGCGAATGGCTTTTACGGTTTCGATCCAAATGATAGATCCGCCATCTTTCAAGTCATCTCTGTCAACACTTGTAATAACAGCGTGTTTGATATTCATGATTTTGATAGAACGCGCCACTTTTTCCGGCTCATCCCAATCCACAGTTTCGGGCCTTCCGGTTTTTACACCACAAAAACCACAAGAACGCGTGCATACGTTTCCTAAAATCATGAATGTAGCCGTTCCTTCGCCCCAGCATTCACCCATGTTTGGGCAGCTACCAGAGGTACAAATTGTGTTCAGACTATATTTGTCAACTAAGCCGCGAAGCTCCGTATATTTTTGGCCAATTGGTAGTTTTACCTTCAACCATTTCGGTTTTCCAATCGGTAAAGTATTTTCTAAAACAGTTTCCATATGTCAATTTTCAAAGGACAAAGATAAGGAAATGTAGTTTAGTTGTGGATTCGTTTATTTGTTTATTTGAAACAAGAAAAATCGAGACTGTAGGAACACAGTATTTACGTTTTATAGGAAATAATGGATCAATCCTAAAAGTTGTGGGAAAATATTAAAAAAGGGATATTTACATTTTTAAATAACTACGCATGCCAGATTAATTTAGCGAACTTATTGAATTACTATTGAGAAATTATAGTTAACTACTTCGAGTTAACCTTGTATAAAAAAGGAGAAGAAATACGTCATCTTTATCTAAAAGAGGTCAATTCCATTCCCAAAGAATATCGTTAGCATAAATTAAGTTCCAAAGGATTCTTTGGTGAGATAGCGGTTCAGGATTTTCCAATTCGCAGACATCCGGTATCTAAGCTACTACCAAAGGTTTAGCTCAACGGCTGTTACTGGTGATTTGGGTAATTGGCTTAATTTGAGATTGGTTTGTATTTGTGAGAAATTGCTTAATCCGAAAATAAGACTTAAGTTGATCCCAAACAACTTGTAGCAAGGGAATGTTGGTGAAAATAACTCCTTACTTCACTAAAAAATAATACCTTAAAAATAAAATTTAACAATACGAATTATATTTGTATCTTTATATGGAAACAAAAATAAATTAAATGAATAAATTTGATGTTATTTTTTTGACAGAGGCTAGAGAATTCCTTCTTGAATTAGACGAAAAAAGTCGAGACAAGATTTTTTCTACTTAGACAAATCAAAAATTAAAAACGATAAGGAACTGTTTAAAAAACTAAAAGGAGAAATTTGGGAATTTAGAACCTTGTATAACAAAACTTATTTCAGAATTTTTGCATTTTGGGACAAAACCGAAAAAATTAAGACTTTAGTTCTAGCAACACACGGAATAATCAAGAAAACAGGCAAGACTCCGGAAAAAGAAATTGAAAAAGCGGAAAGCATAAGGTTAAAATACTTTGAATTTAAAATTAAGCGAAATGAAAAATAAAGAAAAAGAATTAGAAATGTTCACTTTTGACCAAATTAAAAATGAATTTATTGGTGAAACTGGAAGCGTAAAAAGAACGCTTTACGAACAAGAACTTCAAATGGAAATTATCGGAGACTTAATCAAAAAAATTCGTCTTGAAAGAAATATGACTCAAGATGAATTGGGTAAATTAATTGGCGTGCAAAGAGCCCAGATTTCAAAACTTGAAAACAATACTACTAATGTGACTGTTGAAACAATACTAAGAGTTTTCAGTGCTTTGAAAGCAAAAGTAAATTTCAATGTAGAATTCTAAACAGTACTATAAAGATTGCGTAAAAAAGCGACTCCCACCACCTAGAGTTTCGTTGCGTGCGTAGCACAAACAATGAAACTCGTGTTGAACGGAAGTGCTCTACATTCAAAATCTGGGATACCCTAATCCCTGAAAATAAAGCTTGCCCCGTTCGAAATAATTATCCTATTTTTCTTTATGTCCATGCAAGTAAAAAAGCGTGGGATGCAACCGCAATCAGGACTGAAAAGTACTTTCGGCTGTTTGACGATAAAATAGTAAAGAAAAAGTAGCGGCAGTATTCAAAAAAAGCTTCATTTGATTTGAAGCTTTTTTTGTTTTTATACTAATTCATCTGCACCGTTATAGGGAGATTATAAGCAGTTCGTACCGGTTTGGAGCCAATCATTCCTGGCGACCATTTTGTTCTTAAGGATTTCAAAACTCTAACTGCTTCTTTGCCTAAGCCATAGCCTGGATCTCGCTGTACATGAATATCAGTCATGGTTCCGTCTTTTTCGATTACAAAAGACACATAAACTTTGATCGTACCACCGCTGTCGAGATCTGGACTTTCAAAATTATTTCCTACATAGGTGTAGAATTTATTGATTCCTCCCGGGAATTCAGGAAGTTTGTCCAGCGTTGCACTGGCTACAATTGTATTCCCAGGGTCAATAGTACCTTCAGTTTCTGTTCCTGTTCCAGTGGAAGCCGATGGATTGATACCAATAGTGGCAGTTCCTTCCGTACTGACAGGTGCAGCGGTCGTATTATCGGTATTCTTTGGTATGTCTTGATTGGCAAGTTGTGCCTGAACAATTTCAGGATTTACCAATTGGTCACTTTGAATTGCGGCTTCGGAATTTGGTGCTTTCACTTGGGGAAGAGCTGGTTTTTCTATTTCCGTCAGCTGATTGGGTATAATATCAGTGATATGTACTAAAGTATTTGTCAGTTCCGGTAGCGTTAGCCCGGTTCCAGGATTGAAATAATTCAGAATTACAGGAATGCTCAAAGCAGAAGTTAAAAGTGATATTCCCATGAAAAGTGCTATTAATGAAGTTTTAGTACTTTCACGGCGCAACTGATACGCTCCATATTCTTTGTTTCTGTATTGAAAAACAAGGTCAATCCAACTGGTCTGGTAAATGCTTAATTTTGACATAATTTATGGATTTAAAGGTTAAGTATCAGTTAAATCATAAGCAGGTGTTGTTTTATTTAACAACGTAAATAACAAGAAATTTAGTATATAAAATGGAACTTATTTTTTTAGGATATTGGTTTACTTTAGCAATCGGTTCCCAAAGAACCTAATAATTCAAAAACTACCTTTTATTCTGAATGATTTCGGCCAGAAGTTTTTTGGCGCGAAGCAATTTAATTTTGACATTACTCAGCGGTTCATCAATTTTGTTGGCAATTTCCTGATAGCTCATTTCCTGAAAATAACGTAATTGAATGACTTCCTGATAATGCGGTTTTAATTCTTTGATGAATTGCAATAATTGCGACAGATTTTGTTCTGTAATCAATTCGTCTTCTGCCGATGGGGTTGTGTCGGCAATATTGTACGCTTGCTGGTCTTCTTCTTCTGTGATTTCGACAAAAAGACTTGATTTCTTTTTACGTAACAAATCAATGTGAACATTTTTTGCAATAGCGATAAGCCAAGTATTAAACTGAAATTCGGAGTTGTACGTCGCTATCTTGTCAAAAGCTTTGGAGAAAGTTTCAATCGTAATGTCTTCGGCATTGGTTTCATTTTCCGTACGCTTTAGCATAAAGCCATATACCTCGTTCCAATAATAGTCCAATAGAAAAGTAAAGGCAACCTGATCGCCCTGTTTTGCTTTTTCTATTTGTTTGTTTATTTCCAATGTACCGGTTTTGAGAATATATTAGTTATAAAGATATTGATTTGTGTGAATATAAGTGCTATCTCAACTAAAGGAAACCAGAACTTAATATCATTTTCTTTTAATTTTCCCGCAGAAAATCCAACAATAGTCCAAGTGACAACATAGCGGAGCACAATTAAACTCAGCACTAAGATCCATTGAAATTGAAAAGATAACAACAGAACAGGTAAGACAATAAATAGCAACTGTGAACAATAAAAAGCGCCTAATTGTAATTTATCTAATGGATTGTAATAATTTGCCGTCGCTACATGTCTTCTTTTTTGGGTAAACCAGTCTTTAAATGTTGTTTTTGGTTTTGAAAGTGTAAAACTCTCTGGGGTGTAGGCAATGGTCGTGTTTTTTGCATTTGCCGCCTGATTGACAAATAAATCATCATCACCTGAACGAATTTGCATGTGTTCAATAAAGCCATTTACATTAAAAAATGTTTCTTTTTTGTAGGCTAAATTTCTACCCACACCCATATATGGATGTCCTATTTTTGCCCAGGAAAAATATTGAATTGCCGTAAGCAACGTTTCAAAACGAATTAGTTTATTCAGAAATGAATTCGGGATTTTTTCATATTTACCGTAACCCAGAATAATTGTTTTTTGCATCGTAAACTGAGAACTCATTGCAAGTATCCAATCTTTTGAAGTGGGATGGCAATCCGCATCAGTGAATAATAAATATTCTTTTTTTGCCGCTTTTATTCCTAAAGTCAATGCGTATTTTTTATTGCCCCAAAAGGCTTCGTTGTTTTTTACTTTTACCAAACGCACATTTGGATATTGTTTTTCAAACTCTTCGAAGATGGCCAAAGTGTTATCGCTTGAAGCATCGTCAATCAAGACAATTTCAAAGTCAGGATAGTTTTGTTCAGCAAGTAAGGGGATGTAACTCGCTACATTTTCTTCTTCGTTTTTGGCGCAAACAATAACCGATATCGGTATTCTTTTGGGCGTTATCTTTTGTGCTTTGGCGAAAGCAAATTTCCCAAAAACACCAAGATAATACGAAATTTGAACAATAACAATAAAAATAAAAAAGTAAAGAATTAGTATAAGCATCAGCGTTTAGTGAGTTTTTAAATCGATGCAAAGGTATGAATAGAATTGTGAATTGTTGAGAACAATGTGTGAATTTCGAAAGAATTTATCTGGGACATTTCTTCATTTCAGCAGCAACAGCAATCTCTTGAACCCCTTTTGTTTTTTCTAATTCGGAAATGATGTTTTGATAATTTTTATCATCTCGGTTCTGTGACATTTTTTTGGTGCATTGAATGTCTGTAATTTCAATTTCAAAAGCTACAATACCTCGTGTTTGCAGCATCGTTTTCTTAGATAGGTTTTCCACACGAACCGGGTTTTCAGATTTCTGTTCGTATTTATCAACGAGCTTTTTTAGGGAATCCAGTACGGCTTCTCCTTCGATAATTTTGATTTTCCCATAAACATGCACTGCAATATAGTTCCAGGTCGGTACATTTTCATGATCATACCAGGAGGAAGAAATATAGGCATGTGGTCCGGAGAAGATAGCTAAGATTTGGTCGTTATCGCTAAAACCTTTCCATTGCGGGTTTTCTCTGGAAATATGTCCCTGTAAAATTTGATTTCCGTCCGTATTCGTTTCAAGCTCTAATGGAATATGTGTTGCACACAATTTTCCATTGGTTTGATTGACAAGAATGCCAAAGCTGTTTTCCTGAAGAAATTTTTTGATTTCTTCTTGATTTTCATTTTTGTAGCTTTCTGGTGTGTACATATTTGATACAATTGGTTAGCATCTGATTTAATACCCAAATTAATACGTTTCGAATCAAATCTAAAGTTTTACGCTTTTATTAAATGACATTTACTTCGGCCTCAATGTGAATGCCGAATGATTTAAAAATCGTTTCCTGAATGTCCTTTGAAATTGCCAGAATTTCCTGCCCTGTGGCATTTCCATAATTTACCAAAACCAAGGCTTGGTTTTTATGGATTCCGGCATCGCCAAAACGTTTTCCTTTGAAACCCGCTTGCTCAATAAGCCATCCTGCAGGAACTTTTACTTCCGTTTCTGAAACGTCGTAGTATTTCATTTCAGGAAATCTCAGTTGTATTTTCTCAAAATCAGATTTTAATAGAATAGGGTTTTTAAAGAAACTGCCACTGTTTCCAAGCTCTTTTGGGTCGGGTAACTTGCTTTGACGAATCGCAATTACAGCATCACTGACGTTTTTTAAAGTAGGAGTGGTGATGTTGTTTTTCTCTAATTCCGAAATAATATCGCCATAAGAAGTGTTGATTTTATGATTGCGTTTTGTCAATTTAAAAACAACTGCTGTGATGACATATTGGTCTTTCGCTTCATTCTTGAAAATACTTTCCCGGTAGCCAAAGTGACATTCGTCTTTTGTGAATGTTTTAATTTCCTGATCTTTTAGTGTCATCGCTTGACAGCTAACAAAAGTATCTTTTATCTCAGTGCCATACGCACCAATATTTTGTACTGGAGTGGTTCCCACATTTCCAGGAATCAGTGACATGTTTTCTAAACCACCAAAATTTTGGTCAATGGTCCAAAGCACAAATTCATGCCAGTTTTCTCCAGCCTGACTTTCGACCCATACGAAATCATCATTTTCAGCTACGATTTTTCTGCCTTTCAAATCAATATGAATCACAAGTGCATCAATGTCTTTTGTCAAAAGCATATTGCTGCCGCCACCCAGAATGAATTTTTTGTGCGCTTTGTTTTCTTGTAAAATAGTTTTTAGATCTGCTGCAGAATGTACGGCAACAAATTGTTTTGCTTTGGCTTCAATACCAAATGTATTGTGTTTTTTTAAAGAGAAATTATGTAGTATTTCCATAAAAGAAAGTGCTTTTTTGTATAGTTTAATCCGAGTCAAAAGTAAGAATTAAAATTTAGTTGGATACGTTTTCATCCAGATATGCATCATAAACAAAGGCATGATATAAGGCGTTATTCTGGTGTCGCCTTTCTGTAAGTTCTGAACGAGTTTTTGAATGTTTATGTGTTCAAAATACGGAATCTGGAACAAATCACTTTTGGAAAAAGAGTCTAGCTCTTCTTTAAAGGCAGGACTTTTTGTGATGTAATCACCCCAAGGAACGCTTAGTCCTACTTTTCTGAATTTTAGAATTTCATCAGGCAAACGTTTTTCCATGGCCGATTTCAGAATGAATTTCCACTTTTTCCCTGCAAATAACCATTTGTCTTCCAAGGAGCCTAATCCAACAATTAATCTTGGATCTAAAAAAGGTTCCCGACATTCAATAGAGGTGCCCATCGTACAACGGTCGTTTCTGTCCAAAAGAGAACATAGGTAGGTATGCTGGTCAAAATAAAGTGCCTGTCGGCGTAAATTATCCGGGTACAGCGATTTTGCTTCTTTGTAAATTTGCTTTCTGTATTCGTTTTTAGGCGGCGTATTAATTCCGAAAGTTTCCGCTATGTCATTGGGATAAATGTTGCAGCCATTGTAGATGACTAACTCAGATTTTTTGCTGATTTTGGCGTAGCGGGTTAACTTCTCATAGCGTGGTTTTTTTGTAAAAACATCTAAAGTGCCTATGGTGGCAATAGAATTCAATAGGGATGGATATTGTAAGGCTTTGTAACGCACATAACCGCCCATTAACTCGTCAGCACCCTCACCGGAAAGGAGTACTTTTACCGATGGCTTCGCCATTTGTGAAACGGCCAAAAGATGCGGCTCGCTCAAATGCATAATAGGTTCGTCCTGAAAATAAGTGGAGCGTATTAAGTTGTCATAAAGATTGGTATCCTCCAGCTGCATCGTATGAAATCCATAGCTGAATTTCTCCGCCATCATTTTTGCCAAGTGGGATTCGTTGTGTTCTTTTTCTTTGAATCCAATATTGAAAGTTTGTATGTCTTTGTAATTTTGGTGGTGTAGTGATGCTAAAATAGAAGAAGAATCCAGTCCTCCACTCAATAGTACACCAACAGGAACGTCGCTGACCATTCGCAGTTTTATCGAATCGTCAAAAGTTTCGCGGAACCATTCTACCGGATTTTCTATTGCGGGCTGATTTTGAATCTCCTTTTTTAAATCCCACCATTTTTCGGTAGTGGTTTTTCCACCTTCTTCAGTGGTCATGATATGCCCGGGCAATACTTTTTTTACATTTTGATACAAGGTGTTTTCACCCGCTACAAACCGGTTAAAAATATATTCTTCGATCCCGTCTTGTGCCATTTTGAGAGGAACTCCAGCCGTGAAAAGTGCCTTTTGTTCCGATGCGAAATAAAAGGTCTCGTTGTGAAATGAATAATATAAAGGTTTAACGCCCATTCTGTCCCGAACAACAGTGAGCTTTTTTGTAGCTTTATCCCAAATAGCAAAAGCAAACATTCCGTTGAGACGGTTGAGCATTTTTAAACCATGCAGTTGAAATAATTTTATCAAAACCTCAGTGTCCGAAGTGGTTCTAATGTCAAATCCATTGCTTTTTAACTCTGGATAAAATTCTTTAAAATTATAGATTTCACCATTATAGACCATAACAAAACGTCCGTCATCTGACAGAAATGGCTGGTGTCCCGCCGAGGAAACATCCAGAATCGAAAGTCTTCTGTGGCCAAAACCGATATTATTCTCTATATATAAGCCTTTGTCATCTGGTCCGCGATGTTCCAACGAATCGCGCATCTTAGTAAGAATACGTTCGTCTACTTTTTTTTGTACTTGTAAATGTAAGATTCCATTAATTCCACACATAGTTAGTTGGGGCTGTTTGTGTTGATTAATTCGTGGTATTTAGTGGCAATAATTCTCATGTTGGTATTGTAATCAGCATTTTGTTCTATAAATTTTCTGTTTTTCAAAACGGCATTGTTTCGATAGTCACGATTTTCAAATGCCCAGGCTACTTCTTCTGCAAGCATTTCAAAATCATCAACGGGAACCAATTGTCCATTTTCCCGGTGTTTAATCCAACTTTGATTTCCTGGGATATCGGTTACAATTGGATAACAGTTAGTTGCCATCGCTTCAAATAAAGATGCCGAAACTCCTTCTGTAATTGGCATGCTGATGTAAATGTTTGATTGCTGCAATAGCTGCGGTAATTCAGTATTTGGGATTCTTCCGGTAAAGTTGACTTTCTGTTCTATCTGCAGTTTTTTTGCTAAATCTTTCAATGCAGTTAGTTGTGCCCCGTCTCCTATAATGGTAAGCGCAAAGTCAATTCCTTTTTGGTTTAGAATACCAAAGGATTTTAAAATAATAGCATGGCGGTATTCCGGCATTAAAGAGCGAGTGACAATTGCGCTGATTTTTTCCGGGTTAGCGCTGTTAGCAGCACTGAATTTTGCTAAATCAATTCCTTTTGGTAAAACGATAACTTTGTTCATGTCAACATTGGCCTTGATCATGGAAAGAGTCATCACAGGTCCCCAAGCATGGATTAGATCTGCTTTTTGAAAAGCATAATGCTGGATGATTTTTTTTAAGGGCAATAGAACGGATTTTTCGGGCCACAAATCAGTTCTGCCTTGTTGTGCAATTGCAATTGGCTTTACTCCCGATACTGCAGCAAGAAAGCCGTAACTTGTGGTTCTTTCCGCAATAACCATGTCTGGCTTATGCCTTTTTACTATTTTTCTAATTTTAAAAAATGCTAATTCAAATTCGAAAATCCTTAAAATCCGGCTGTAAATGGAAGTATTGGGCGTTTTTAATTCCCATGTAATAATTTCAAAATCACCAAATTCCCTCAGGCCATTCATCCAGGTGATGGCATCGGCTCTGTAGGATTCGCCCAGAAAAAGTATTTTCTTTTTTCGCATCAGTGTAAAATTAGAATTACTCAGAAGTTAAAGCGCGATTTATAAAATCATTCAGCGGTTTTAAGGCGCTTAATTTTTTACTCATTGTAGCGACAAAATCTTTTTTTGTCACTTCTGAAATATCAATTCTTTGAGAAGACTCAAAGCTTTTTAATTTTAAAAATTCAATGGCCGGATGTTCTTTTTCGTATCCTCGTGGTGGGTTTTTCAACGTATTTTTTTCATTTCGATCAAAATCTTTAAATTCTTTTTTGAAATGTTTTTCGTAAAGAATGGCTTCTAAATCATCATGGAAATAAGCGATTTCTTTTCGCATTTTTTTCAAATCGGCTGCTTCAGGACAATACAGTCCCCCTGCAATAAAACTGGCTCCTTTTTCTAAATGAATATAATATCCCGAGCGATTCTGACCTTTAGCTCCCGAAGAGAGCCAAACCCCTAAATGTGATTTATACGGCGACTTGTCTTTAGAAAACCGAATGTCCCGATTGATTCTGAAAGTGCAATTTTTGACTTCCAGCATTTCCAGCGAAGGGTCCATTGGTTTCATGCGGTCCAGAAGATCAGCAACTAATTGCTGGTAATCTTTCTTGAGTGCTTCGTATCGTTTTTTATTTTCTAAAAACCATTCTCGATTGTTGTTGGCTTTTAAATCGTCCAGAAATTGTAGTGTGTCTTTTGAAAGCATCTTAAAACTATTGTAATTGTTTTCTTAAATCGTCTTCACTTATAAAACCGGAATGCTTCCATTTTACTTCTTTCTTTTCATAGAGTAATAAGGTCGGAAGTTCGCTGATTTTCATTGCAGTCATCAGGGTTTTATTTTTATCGGCATCCAATCGAATGATAACGACTTTGTCTGCCAATTCTTTTTCCATCTGCAAAAGATACGGTTTCATTTTTTTGCATGGAGCGCACCATTCTGCATAAAAATCAATCAATACTTTTTTATCCGAATGTAATAATTCGTCGTATTGCTCCGTTGACAAGCCAATTGTTTTTTTACTTGGTTGAGAAAGTCCGGCTGCATCCCATTTTAGTATTCCACCGTCTAACTGGTAAACGGTTGTAAAGCCTAATTCGTTTAGTTTTTCAGCCGCTTTTTGGCTTCTTCCTCCACTTTTACAATACACAAAAACAGGTTTTGATTTGTCAAGCTTCTCCGTATTTACAACAAAATCAGCGCTAAGCCAATTTACATTTTTTGCATTGTCAATATGTCCTGATGCAAATTCTTCAGGTGTTCTTACATCAAGAATCTGTGCGGCAGGTGTTTCTTTTATTTTTTCAGAGAAAGCGTTGGCTTCAATAGTTTTGATGTTTTTTGAAGTTTGTCCCATACAGGATAAGACCACAAAAGATAAGATTAAAAAGCATATTGAATGAAATTTCATTGTAATTTGATTTAAAATTGGAATAGGCTAAAATAGGTAATTTTTCAATTTTGGAATCTTAACGGACTATTAAATAAAAATTATAAATTGAAAATCTTATAGGTTTGATGTGTTGATTTTACAATGGCTTCGGTACGCTCCGGATGCGTGTCTGAAATAAAAAGCTGTCCAAACGTATCGCTGTTTACCATTTCTACGATTTTGGCTACACGGCTTTCATCCAGTTTGTCAAAGATGTCGTCAAAAAGTAAAATCGGTTTCACGCCACTCTGCTTTTTTAGAAACTCAAATTGTGCTAGTTTTAATGCGATCAGAAACGATTTTTGTTGCCCTTGCGATCCGAATTTCTTAATGGGATGCTGATCTATTTCAAATGCTAAGTCATCTTTGTGAATTCCAACACTTGTATACTGCAAAGCACGATCCTTATTTACGTTTTCCTGTAAAAGAGTCAACAGCTCTTTTTCGAATAAATGGCTTTCATAGACCAGCTGAACGGTTTCTTGTGAACCGGTTATTGCCTGATGATGCACTTTGAAAATGGGAATGAACTGTTCGATGAATTCTTTTCTCTTTTCGAAGATATAATTTCCAAAACGCGTGAGTTGCTCGTTGTATATCGAAAGCGTGTCGTTTTCGAAAACATGGTTCAGTGCAAAATATTTTAGTAATGCATTGCGCTGGCTCATTACTTTTTGGTATTGGATGAGCTGCTGTAAATAATGGGAGTCCAGCTGTGAAATGACACTATCCATGAATTTTCTTCTGGTCTCGCTGCCTTCTACAATAAGGTCCCTGTCCGCCGGTGAAATAATAACCAAGGGAATGAAGCCAATATGATCTGAAAATTTATCATACGCTTTTCCGTTGCGTTTTAATATTTTTTTTTGGCCTTTCTTCAGACTGCAGACGATTTGTTCTGTTCTTCCGTTTTTTTCAAATTCGCCATCAATCACAAAGAACTCTTCTCCGTGTTTTATATTCTGAACAGCTAGCGGATTGAAATAGCTTTTTCCGTAGGATAAATGGTAGATTGCATCGAGCACATTTGTCTTTCCAATGCCGTTTTTACCTACAAAACAATTTATTTTGGCATCAAAATCGAAATTTGCTTCTGAAAAATTCTTATAATTGAATAATGAAATCTTTTTTAAATACATCTGTAGGGCTTGCTGGTATTGAGAACTTTGATGTTTTTGTACGGGTTTTTCAAAGTGGGTGCAAATTATTGAAAAATATCGATAAAAATGGCTTTTAGATTTGAATAAAAATTTTATTTTTGCGACTCACTAAATTAAAATTAAATGGCTACTTACAGTAAAAGAGGATATAAAGCACCAAAAGAAAAAGAAGTAAAAGATACAGTTGAAGAGGTAATTGTTGATGAAAAAGAGAGTACAACTGCAGGTGTTTTTTCTAAATTAGATGAAACAGCTTCCTTGACGGAGAATTGGGTAGCCAGAAATCAAAAGGTCATTATTGGATTAGTTGCAGGTGTTGCGATATTAACCGTTGGTTATTTAGCCTACCAGAAATTTATTGCTGCTCCACAACAGGATGAAGCTGCAAATGAAATGTTTGTTGCACAACAAAATTTTCAAAAAGCTACCGATGGTGTGGCGAGTGATTCCTTATATAAGCTATCTTTAAATGGTTCAGAAGGGAAATTCGGATTCCTGAAAATTGCAGATGAATATTCTGGAACTGATGCAGGGAATTTAGCTAATTATTATGCTGGTATTGCTTATTTGAATACAGGGAAATATACTGAAGCGATTGAATATTTAGGAAAATTCAAGTCTGAAGATATTGTTTTAGGAGCTTTGGCAAAAGGAGCAATTGGAGATGCTTATGCTCAAAATAAGCAACCGAAAGAAGCTTTAGAGCATTACGTAAAAGCTGCTGAGTCAAATAAAAATGATTTTACAACGCCACGTTTCTTGTTGAAAGCTGGAAAAACTGCTTTGACATTAGGAAACAAAGCAGATGCTTTAAAATATTTTACAGATATAAAAGAAAATTTTGATGCAAGTCCAGAAGCTGCCTCAATTGACGTTTTGATAGGATTAGCACAATAGTAAAAAATGATTTAGGATTGGTGATTTAAGAATATAGATTTTTGATTTCAAAATTCTATCTTTAACATCTGAAATAAAATAATTTCAAATCAAAAAATCTAAAATAAAATGGCTACCGCAAATAAAAATTTATCAGAGTACGACAAAAATTCAATCCCAAACGCGAAAAATTTTCGCTTTGGGATTGTTGTTTCAGAATGGAATGATGCTATAACGGAAGGACTTTTTAAAGGTGCTATAGAGGCCCTTTTGGAAAATCAAGTTCCAGCCCAGCATATTATCCGTTGGAATGTTCCCGGAAGTTTCGAACTTATCTATGGATCAAAGAAAATGTTGCAAACGCAGAATGTTGATGCTGTTATCGCAATTGGATGTGTGATCCAAGGGCAAACCAAGCATTTTGATTTTGTATGTGAAGGAGTAACTCAGGGAATTAAGGATTTGAATGTGCAAACGGATATTCCTGTTATTTTTTGTGTGCTGACCGATAATACGATGCAGCAATCCATTGATAGAAGCGGTGGTGTTCACGGCAATAAAGGTACTGAGGCTGCTATTGCGGCTATAAAAATGGCCTATATTCGTCAACAAGCCTCACTGTCTCATCAAATAGACAATCAGCATTTGTTGTCTGCAGGGGCTATTCAAATAGAAGAAGGATCCCCTTTAGAGTTGAAGGAATAAATACTAAAATTTAGAATTTTTAAAATACACAAAAAACCTACTCCAAATAGAAGTAGGTTTTTTTTTTACTGAGTCACTGAAAAAATGATATCAGATTCTCTGAATTTATAGTTGCCTTCTAAAAGGCATTTTTACGTGGTATTAACGATTTTAATATTGCCATAGTAACTAACTCCATCTCTACAGATCAGTAGCTAGTTATAAATGATAACTCAAAGAATTATTAGTTATGTGCATGAGCAGCATCAAGATTAACATCGTGCAACGCAATTTCTGTTAATAATACGTCTGTTTTTTTCTCTTCTTCCAGGGTTTTACCCAATAAAGTAGCCGCTTTATTTTCACCTAATGTTACTGCATAAGCACGCAAAGTACCGTAAGTGGTAATTTCATAATGTTCTACTTTTTGAGCTGCGGCAATAATTGCTGCGTCGCGGACTACTCCAATTTCTGTTTCTTTCATAATGCTATCGGCTTCTTTCAGTAATCCTTCCATAGCATCACACTTCTTACCTACTGCTTTTATACCTAATGATTCAAATACTTTTTCTAAACGAACTACATGTTCCTCTGTTTCTTTTAAATGGTGTTCGAAAGCATGAATCAGTTTTGACGAAGTGGCATTTTTTGCCATTTTTGGCAATGCTTTTGTCAACGCATGTTCTGCCCAAAAGATGTCTTTTAATCCATTTTCAAAAAAATCCCTCAAACCTTGTGCTGCATCTGGACTTGCCTTTACAGCTCCTTTTTTGGATTCCACTTTTGCATTTTCTTTTTTTTCATCGGTTGCTTTCATAATTAATGTTTTAATGTTAAACTTCTTTGAAAGAACAAATTTAGATTAAAAACCAGTTGAGGATTTGTAAAATTATATTAAAATATTTCAAAATTCATACTTTATACCGTTGCTTTTCAAGTATTTGAGTGTTAGGGTGTGCTGCCGCTGTTTTTGTCTTTGATGTAGTAGCAGGCTTGGGATAAGACAGCAAACGGAATATTTTGTGAGGCAATGGAACACAAGCTGACGCAGTAGGAAATTAGCTCTCGACGAGCCTTAGTGCAACTAATTTTCAGCTTGTGTTTTTTTCTTTTTTAAACGCACATTAATAATAAAACCCGATAGAAATTCATTAAATTTGTGCTTCTTGGTTTTGAAAAACCTAAATCTTAAACTTTAAACCTAAATTTTTTAATGTCGAGTATTATTCAATTACTTCCTGATCATGTTGCCAATCAAATTGCTGCTGGAGAAGTCGTTCAAAGACCTGCTTCAGTTGTCAAAGAGTTGCTTGAAAATGCGGTAGATGCCAGAGCAACGGACATCAAGTTAATTATTAAAGATGCAGGGAAGGCATTGGTGCAGGTTATTGATAATGGCTTAGGGATGGGTGAGACCGATGCACGTTTGTGCTTTGAACGTCATGCCACTTCCAAAATTCGTCAGGCAGAAGATTTGTTCTCTTTGCATACCAAAGGGTTTCGTGGTGAAGCATTGGCTTCTATTGCAGCGATTGCCCATATGGAAATGAAAACCAAGCAGGATCAAGAAGAACTTGGAACGCACATCATTATAGAAGGCAGTAAGTTTGTGTCTCAGGATGTAGCTGTTTTGCCTAAGGGTACTTCATTTGCAGTCAAAAATTTATTCTTTAATATTCCGGCAAGGCGTAATTTCCTAAAGTCCGATACAGTGGAATACCGTCACGTTATTGATGAATTTCAGCGCGTGGCTTTGGCGCACTCAAAAATACATTTTACCTTTTATCATAACGGGAGTGAAATGTTTAATTTGCCGCCTTCCACTTTACGACAAAGAATAGTCAATATTTTTTCGGGTAAGACAAACGAGAAATTAGTACCGGTTCAGGAAGAAACAGAAATAGTCGCGATTCAGGGATTTGTAAGTAAGCCTGAATTTGCAAAGAAAAATCGTGGGGAACAATTTTTTTTCGTTAACGACCGTTTTATAAAAAGTGGTTATTTGCATCATGCTGTTATGGCTGCTTATGACGGAATCTTGAAAGACGGTGCGCAACCCAGTTATTTTTTATATTTATCAGTGCCTCCCAATACAATTGATATCAATATTCATCCTACTAAAACGGAAATTAAGTTTGATGATGAACATGCTTTGTATGCTATTTTAAGAGCTTCAATAAAACATAGTTTGGGACAGTTTAATGTAGCTCCGGTTTTGGATTTTGATAGGGATTCTAATTTGGATACTCCATATCATTATAAAGATTTAGAAGGGGCAACACCTACGATTCAGGTTGATGGGAATTTCAATCCGTTCTCTGATGATAAACCCAATAGGCATTATGCTAATCATAAGAAATCGGAACCAACCGCAAATTGGGAAAGTTTGTATGTGGGACTGAAACAGGATACCGATGATATTGGGCATATTACTTTTGAAAACGAAGAGGTGACTTCCTCTTTGTTTAATGATGAAGAAGTAGAGCATGCGGTTCATAAAACGTATCAAATTCATAAAAAATACATTGTTTCATCGATAAAATCGGGAATGGTGATTGTCGATCAGCAACGGGCACATCAACGTGTTTTATATGAGCAGTTTCTGGTAAATATGACGGTAAATCAAGCTTCAAGCCAACAATTACTGTTTCCATTGAACCTGTTTTTCTCGGCAACCGAGATGGATCTTATCGCTGAATTACAGTTGTCATTAAGAAACACAGGATTTGTGTTTGAAGAAAACAATAGCGATCATATCGTCATTTCAGGAATTCCTGTAAATGTGACTGAGAGTGAAGTTTCACTGGTTTTAGAACAATTGTTAAGTGATTTGCAGGACGGAATTCCGGAAAGCAGTTTCAGCCAGAACGATACGATTGCCAAATCAATGGCTAAAAGTTTGGCTGTAAAAACAGGAACACACCTTACAGAAAAAGAACAGGAGAACTTGGTAAACGGGCTTTTTGCTTGTAAAGAACCCAACGTTTCCCCATTTCATAAACCTACTTTCATCACCATGCGTGTGGAAGATTTAGATAAAAAATTTGCACTATGAGAAACGTAACGGAGACGGTTAAGCAATTAATCATTATTAATATATTATTTTTTGTTGGAACGCTTGCATTAGGAGATCCAGCCTATAAAATGCTTTCCATGTATTTTCCTGAAAATCCAAATTTTCAGGTTTGGCAGCCTATTTCGCATATGTTTATGCATGGCGGATTTATGCATATTTTCTTCAATATGTTTGCTTTATACTCTTTTGGTTCTGCATTGGAAAGCATTTGGGGAAGCAAGAAATTTCTCTTTTTCTATATTTCCTGTGGTTTGGGAGCAGCATTGCTCCATACCGGAATTAACTATTACTATTATCAGGATGGGGTAAATGTTTTGATGGAACAGGGTTTTTCAAAAACAGATATTGTAGCGGTTTTGAATGGGGCCAGTAATGACCAGATTGTACCGCTTTTAAACGGTCCCGGTTTTCAGAATTTGGTAAGTGCTTATTTTGGAACTGTTGTGGGGGCTTCAGGCGCTATTTATGGTGTAATTGTTGCTTTTGCGTTTATGTTTCCGAATGCGGAATTGGCTTTGATGTTTATTCCGGTACCAATAAAAGCAAAGTATTTTGTGCCAGGTTTAGTTTTAGTAGATTTGTATTTAGGAATATCCGGTGAGTCCATTTTTGGAGGCGGTGGGGGAATAGCTCATTTTGCCCATGTAGGGGGTGCTTTATTTGGTTTTATAATTATGTGGTACTGGAAGAAAAATCAGTTTAATGAAAACCGTTGGAATTAAAAAAAGTAATCAGTTTATGGTAGTATTCTTCCGTTTTTAGGACTAACACACCCGATATTAAATGCTAAATAAATTATGAATATTATTGACGATCTGAAATTACAATACAAGATAGGAGGAATAGTAATTAGGCTAATCTTCTGGAACGTGGTTTGCTTTCTGGTTTCATTATTGTTTTTCTACCAATTTAAGGTTGGAGCATTTGATTTTCCAACCTGGATTGCACTTTCTTCGGATCCTTCTAATTTTATAGTGAAGCCCTGGACTTTTCTGACCTATGCCTTTTTTCATGACGGATTTTGGCATTTGTTATTTAATATGGTGGTTTTGAACTTTTCAAGCACTTTGTTTTTGACCTTTTTTTCACCGAAGCAGTATTTAGGGTTGTACGTATTGAGTGCTGTATTTTCCGGAATAGCTTTTGTTGCCGGGTATTTTTTATTGGATTTAAATTCATCCATTGTTGGCGCTTCTGCAGCGATTATGGCTGTTTTAGTAGCTACAACAACCTATCATCCATTGATGAATTTACGATTGCTGTTAATCGGAAATGTAAAACTGTGGCATATCACTTTTGTGATTCTTTTAATAGATTTAATGCAATTTAGATTGGGAAATACTGGTGGGCATATTTCGCATCTTTCCGGGGCTCTATTTGGTTTCATTTTTATTAAATTGCTTAAGAATGGAATTGATTTAAGTACTATAGTATCACGTGTTTTAGATTTTTTTACAAATCTATTCAAGAGAAGTGCAGCATCACCATTCAAAAAGGTACATAAGAATTATAGCAGGCCAGTCGAGAAAAGCAATTCAAGAATAATTACAAAGGATAAAGCACAGCAACAGATTGATGAAATTTTAGATAAAATAAGCCAGTCGGGTTATGATAGTTTGACCAAAGAAGAAAAAGAGTTTTTGTTCAAAGCAGGGAAATAGAAGGTGTATTGTTTGTTTTTTGTGTAAGCCCACAAAGAATAAACCGCAAACCATAAATAATAAAGAAAATGAAAAATCTTTCATGGTTCAATAAAGGAATGTTTGTATTGAATATAGCACTTGCTATAATGACTTTCGTTGCCTATGTTTTGCCTTTCTTAGCGCCAAAATCTTTTCCTCTTTTATCGGTATTGACGCTTTTTATGCCTCTTTTTTTTATTGTAAATGGATTGTTTTTTGCTTATTGGGCAATTCAATTCAAAAAAAGAATGATTGTTTCCGGTCTGGTACTTTTGATTGGAATTACCTTTATAAATAAATTCTATAAATTTTCTGCGGTCGAATTACCCAAAGCGGAGAATGATTTTACTATAATGAGTTATAATGTGCACTTGTTTAATGTGTTCAAGTGGATCGATAGAGACGATGTGCCTTCTGAGATTCTAGGCTTTATAAATGAGAAAAATCCTGATATACTGTGTATTCAGGAATACTCTTCTTCAGCCGATATTGATTTGAAGGTATACCCGCATCGGTATATTTTTACGGATGGGAATAATATTAAAACCGGGCAGGCTATCTTTTCAAAATTTCCTATTATCGACCAGGGGAATGTTATTTTTCCGAACTCTACTAATAATGTTGTTTTTGCGGATATCAAAAAAGGAAAGGATATTATCAGAGTGTACAATATGCATTTACAGTCGTTAAAGATATCTCCTGACGTAAATGAAATTGATGAAAATATCGAGGCAATTAATCAGAACAAATCGCAAATGATTTTCAAAAGGATTAGTGTCGCTTTTAAAGAACAACAACAGCAAGCAGAGATTTTTAAGGAACATAAAAAGGACTGCCAATATCCTGTTGTTATTTGTGGAGACATGAATAACAGCGCTTTTTCCTATGTTTACAGAAATATAAAAGGAAAGTTGAAAGATAGTTTTGAAGAAGCAGGAAAGGGCTTTGGTGAGACGTATAAATTCAGATATTATCCTGCGCGAATCGACTATATCTTTGTTGATGAAAAAATCACGGTCAAGAAATTTGAAAATTTTCCGGAATTTATAAATTCAGATCATTTTCCGATCATGGCAAGATTAGCCTTTGATCAGAATTAACAGGAAGCGTTACTTTAAAATCAGTTGCTGTTTTTTCAAATAGTCCATTGCATATTTTCCTTCATTGAACAACAGATCCAGAGTGCTTAGATTATTGATGAATCCATGTTTGTCATCAAAAACCTGAGTGTAGCTTTCAAATAAAGAGCTGTCTTTTTTTCCGTCGGCCAAAAATCTAAAGTCTTTTGTTGCAGTTGTATCCACTTCAGCGAAGTATTCGGTCGTTGTGGTAAATTCCATTTTCATTCTCAAACATTTAGTCGTAATTGCTAAAGCTTCAAAATTCAAATCCAAAAGAAAGATGTGTTTTTTTTCGAACAGTGGTCGGATATCATCTTCGAAAAATTCAAAAAAAGGAGAACTTCTATACGCTGCTTCCAATGATTTGAAATGTTGTTTTTGCCAGTCAAAATCAGTTTCTATTTTTATATCCTTTGTTTTTTGGTGGCTTTCTTTCGAATGTTTTACAGGGATATTCAATAACTGAATTCCATTTGGACTGTAGATGTAGGCTCGATTGCGATTGGTTTGTTTCTGGAAATTATCCTCTATTTCAAACGTAATGCTTTCTGCCTGGGCCATGGCTGCAAAATGACTTATGGATGGGAAATAGGTGGGATGTAATAAAGTGTTCATTTGCTGAGTGGTTTAATGTTTAAAGTTTAAGGTTGTTATATGACCTTAAACTTTAAACATTTTTTAGTTAACCTTTTCTTTCTTTTCTTTTTTTCCAGAAATATTCTCCAACGAAGAATGCTACTAAAGCAAGCAAAAATAGTTTAAAATAGGATTGAGGCTGTCCTTCACCACTTACAGTTGTGAAAACTCTGTCCCAACGTATTTTATTTAACCCTTTTCCATTTGGATCAATACTCAACCATATAAAAATAGGTTTTCCAACGATATGATTTTCCGGGACGTAACCCCAGTAACGGCTGTCTTCAGAGTTATGGCGATTGTCTCCCATCATCCAATAATAATTTTGATCGAAAGTATAGCTGTTGACTACTTTTCCGTCAATTCTTATTTCGGAACCATTTACTTTTAAATCTTTATTCTCGTAGTCTGTAATAATCGCTTTGTAAAAAGGCAATGTCTCGGTTGTCAAAGCGACCGTTTTTCCTTTTTCTGGGATATAGATTGGACCCAAATTATCACGGTTCCATTTGTTGATATGAGGAAATATACCACTTTCAACACCTTTTGAAATTTGTCTTGTTACGGACACAATTCCGGGAGTGTTTTTTAGTCTTTCTGCTCCGGCAGCTGTAAGGGCTTTTAAGAACAAGGTGTCTCTTAAGTCGCTTCTAAAGCCAGCTTCGTCTGTTACATCTAAATCTTTTAATAGGTACTCAAAATCGATTGAAGTTTTTCCATCTAATGCTACTGCATAAGAAAATTGTGGTTTTGCTCTTTCTGACAATTGCAATATTTTGCCATTAATGTATATAATACCGTCTTTTATAGCAAGGCTGTCTCCCGGTACACCAACGCATCTTTTTACGTAATTTGATTTCTTATCTACTGGTTTGTAAGCGCGTCTTTTTGATGTGTCAAAAAATTTGTAAACGGTGTCCACGGGCCAGTTAAACACTACAATATCCGTGCGCTCAATATTTTGTATTCCCGGTAATCTTAAGTACGGCAATTGTGGCCAGGTCAGGTACGATTTATTTTTGGTTAATGGAATTGAATCATGAACCATTGGTAAAGCTACAGTGGTCATAGGAACCCTGGCTCCATAATTCATTTTACTCACAAATAAAAAGTCACCAATTAGCAGTGATTTCTCCAATGATGATGTAGGAATGGTGTACGGTTGTATAAAATAGGTGTGCACTAACGTAGCTACAATAACAGCAAAAAGTAATGAGCTAATAGTATCTGCCGTTTTATTTTCAGGTTGTAGACTTCTGTCTGCCACGTACGTTACTTTTTGAGTATAGTTGACATAATAGATGTAGAATCCACAGGTAATAATTCCTAAAAAAGTATCTAAAGAGGATCTTTTTCCGAAGCTTCTCAGAGTTTCAACCCAGACCACCGGAAACATAATTAGGTTAATAATAGGGATAAAAAGTAAAACCGTCCACCAAGTAGGGCGGCCTATTATTTTCATTAATACAATAGCGTTGTAAACAGGAATAGCAGCTTCCCAGCGTTTTCTTCCCGCAATTTCGTATAGCTTCCAAGTTCCCAAGAAGTGAACTACCTGAATAATTAGGAAAAATACAAACCATTGATATAGTGTCATAATAAGCTTATTTGGTTAATTCTTTTTTTTGTCTTTTATTCTATTGTTCTATGTTTAAAACATCTTTCATCGTGAAAACTCCTTGTTTTCCAACAATCCATTCCGCTGCAATTACAGCTCCAAGGGCAAAACCTTCGCGATTGTGTGCAGTATGTTTTATTTCTATAGCATCAACTGGTGAATTGTAGGTTACTGTATGAGTTCCTGGAACCGATCCAATTCTTTTGGCTTCGATATGAATCTCATTTGCTTTAGGGTTTTCTAATGTCCAATTTGTATAGGAACTGTTTTCTATTACCCCTTTTGCCAATGAAATTGCAGTTCCACTTGGTGCATCCAGTTTTTGGGTATGATGGATTTCTTCCATGTCAATCGTGTAGCTGTCAAATTTTGACATTATTTTGGCCAAATATTCGTTGAGCTCGAAGAAAATATTCACGCCTAAACTGAAATTAGAACTGGATATAAAGCCTCCATTTTTTTCTTTGCAAAGTGCCAACATTTCATCGTAATGCTCTAACCAGCCGGTTGTTCCGGAAATCACAGGAACATTAGCGTGGAAACAATTGGAAATATTGCTGACAGCAGCTGTCGGAACACTGAAATCGATAGCCACATCAGCATTTGAAAGTCCTTTATAGGTGTTGAATTCATCTTTTTTCAAAACAATTTCATGACCTCTTTCAAGAGCAATTCTTTCTATTACCTGACCCATTTTTCCGTATCCTAAAAGCGCAATTTTCATTTGTTGTAATTTTTTAAATTTAAATAAATCGTAACCCGACGACTTGTTCCGTTCTGCACTTAAAAGTTATAATTAAGTGTTAGTCCGAAGTTTGTTTTGAATGTTACATCATTGGGGTAAATATTTGGTCTCACAGATAAGTTTTCATCAACATTAAACTGTAATAGGGCCGCATCAACATTAGCATCAACAATATTCAATACATAAAAACCCAAAGTAACCAAAGCAGACAAATCTCGATTTCTTTGATAAAATTTCTGACCTGCAATTAATCGGTTATTGTCTAAGAAGGCTAAATCATCAGTAGTGTATCCTTCTAATCTGCTTTTGTAAGCATCTCTGTATTGATGGTATTTTTTATTATTACTGATGTAATAATAAATACTTGTTCCCATAGCACCATAAACAAGTGGTATTTTCCAGTACCTTTTGTTATACGCCTGTCCTAATCCTGGTAAAACTGCTGAATAAAAAGCTGCTTTTGCCGGTGTCAAAGGATCTATGTCATTCGATTTCAAAGTGTCTTTTGCTATCAGGACCGCATCGTCAGTTTTCGATTGTGCAAAAACAGCAGCGTTTCCTGCTAAAAAGAGGAATAGACCTATGAAAATGATTTTACGCACTACTCGTTTATTAGTTTAATAATCCTGTTGAAGTCTTCTTCAGAGTGAAATGGAATAGTAATTTTTCCCTTACCGTTTCCGGCTACTTTTACATCGACTTTGGTTCCAAAATAATTTGTAAAAGTACTTTTGTGTGAAGCTGCAATTTCAAATGATGCCGCTTTTGGTTTACCGGCAGGTTTTGGTTTTAAACTTTCCTGATAGTTCTTTACCAAGGCTTCCGTATCACGAACGGATAGGTTTTGACTAACGATTTTTTGATAAATATCAGTCTGGATATCCTGGTCTTCAATGTTGATTATTGCACGACCATGACCCATACTGATGAAACCATCACGAATACCGGTTTGGATTATCGGGTCTAATTTCAGAAGTCTCAAATAATTGGCAATTGTAGAACGTTTTTTTCCTACACGCTCACTCATTTGTTCCTGCGTCAATTGAATTTCATCAATCAAACGCTGGTACGATAGTGCGATCTCAATTGGATCTAAATCATGACGCTGAATATTTTCAACCAATGCCATAACCAAGGATTCATTGTCATTTGCAATACGAATGTAAGCAGGAACGGTAGTCAATCCAACAAGAGTGGACGCACGAAGACGACGCTCACCCGAAATCAACTGGTATTTATTGAAATCTAATTTACGTACGGTAATGGGTTGAATAACGCCTAATTCTTTGATAGAAGTCGCTAATTCTCTCAATGATTCTTCATTGAAATTGCTTCTCGGCTGAAACGGATTTATTTCAATCGCATCAATTTCAAGCTCAATAATATTTCCTACAACTTTATCAGCATTTTTATCGTCAACGGATTTTATATCGTTTTCCGGATCTTTTAATAATGCAGATAATCCTCTTCCTAATGCTTGTTTTTTTAGTGCCTTTGCCATAAACCTATTTACTGTTTTTCTTTATAACTTCTTGAGCAAGATGCAAGTAATTTGTAGCTCCTTTGCTCGTTGCATCGTAGTTTATTATACTTTCACCAAAGCTTGGCGCTTCACTCAATTTTACATTTCTTTGAATAATGGTATCAAAAACCATGTCGTTGAAATGTTTCTGAACCTCTTCAACCACTTGGTTTGATAAACGCAATCTGGAGTCAAACATGGTCAATAATAACCCTTCAATGTCTAAGTCTGGATTGTGAATTTTTTGGATGCTTTTTATTGTATTCAATAATTTTCCTAAACCTTCCAATGCAAAATACTCGCATTGAATAGGAATTATCACAGAATCAGCAGCTGTCAAAGCATTTAAAGTAAGTAATCCAAGAGACGGGGCACAATCGATAATGATATAATCGTACTCTTCTTTGACACTTTCCAATGCTTTTTTAAGCATATATTCCCTGTTTTCCTTATCGACTAATTCAATTTCAATAGCAACAAGATCGATATGTGATGGAATCACGTCCACATTTGGTGCGGAACATTTTATAATGGCCTCTTTCGGAGTATTACTGTGTTCCAAAATTTGATAGGTACCTATTTCGACAGATTCAACATCAATTCCCAATCCAGAAGACGCATTTGCTTGTGGATCAGCATCTATAAGTAACACTTTTTTTTCTAAAACACCCAAGGAAGCAGCTAGATTTACAGACGTTGTAGTCTTTCCAACTCCCCCTTTTTGATTAGCAATCGCGATGATTTTGCCCATTTATTTTTCTAAATTTTGAACCGTAAAAATACAATTATTTATGGTTTCTAAAAATCTATTTTGTTAACATTTGTTAAAGCTTGATTAGTGGTCATTTGACAGATTCCCATTTTTAGTATGAATTTCATTTTCTAGCGCTATTCCGGGTAAGAAAGGAATTGTAAATTCCATTAATGCTGGGGGTATTGTTAGAAAACATGAAATAATGGATGTCATTTTTGCAGTTCTGTTTTTTGTTTTTCGACTATAGCATCTAATTTTGTTATACGGTATTTTTATATCTGGACTGGGAGTAATTTTTGTGCAAGTGAATGAGATAATAAAATAGTAAAATATTTAATTGATTATATGATATATGTATATGTATATGTTGATTGGCTATATAGATAGAAGCACAAACGATGTGTCAGGTAAAGTATGGAAAAAACTTGACATTTAAAATAAATTAATTACCTTTGTTACTAATTATGAAAGTAACAGATAAAATAGTAGCTAAAATAAATCGAATAGATACCGGTGATATATTCGGATATGATACTCTTGGATTAACTTCTGATGAAGTTATTGCTGGTTCTAAAGCATTAAGCAGATTAGTTGATAAAGGTATTATTAGAAGAGCTAGAAAAGGCTATTATTATAAGCCAAAAGTTTCTGCATTTGGTGAACAAAAACCTAGAGAAGATGTTTTGCTTGCTCTTTATTTATTTGATAAAAATAAACAAGTTGCTTATGTTACCGGAACTAGATTATATAATAGATTGGGTTTAACGACACAAATTCCTAATTCAATACGAGTTGCTTCATTGGATAAGCAAGTAAAAGGTAAAGTTGGTAATATGGTTGTAAAACCTGCTAAAAGTTATGTAAAAGTTACTTCTGATAACATCAAATATTTGGAAATTCTAGATGTTATGAAAGATTTGAATACGATTCCAGATTTACAAAAAAGTGATGGACTTGTTTATTTAAAAAAAGCAATCTATGATTTTGATTCTGCTCAAATAAATAAACTTGTTACCTATGGACGTTCTTATCCCCCAAAAGTCAGGGCTTTGCTTGGTGCGCTTTTAGAAGCTATGAATACCAATGCTATTGTTTATAGAATTTTAAAAAAATCAATTAACCCGTCTAGCAGTTATGAATATAGTATTAATTCTACATTACTTTCGACTGCTAACTCCTGGAATATAGTATAATGAATTTACATTTAGACAAAGATAATTTTGAAGGCGCCATTGTTGCCACCGCTGAACATTTGAAAATTCCTGAAATTTTCATAGAGAAAGATTATTGGGTTACTTATGCTTTGCATCAATTGTTTCATTCTGAAGTAAAGGATCTGATTGTTTTTAAAGGCGGTACTTCTTTATCCAAATGCTATAAAGTTATTGAACGATTTTCTGAAGATATCGATATGGTTATTGTAAAAGATGATATTGATTCAGGAAATACTTTGAGAAATAGATTAAAGAATGTTACAAATGTGATTGATAAATCTATTTTTGAAGTTGTACCAGATCATCCAAACACTAATAAAAAAGGTAGTATAAGAAAAATTATTTACTCTTATCCAAAAGTTGGTGTAAAAGGAGAATATGGAGAAGTGAGAGAAAATATTGCTTTAGAAGTTTCACATTTGGGTAATACTAAACCGAATGTTTTAAAACCAATTCGAACTTTAATTGCGGATTATATAAAAACAATTCCCAATATAGAACTTATTTCCCGATTTGGATTGGAGGATTTTGAGGTTAAGGCTTTGGCTGCTGAGCGCACATTTTGTGAAAAGATAATTAGTTTGGTTCGGTTTTCTTATACTGAAAACCCATTGGAAGATTTGTCAAATAAAGTCCGTCATACGTATGATTTAACTTTATTAATGAAACTTGATACCATAAAAGACTTTATGGGTTCAAGTTCATTTGATAATATTCTGTTGCAAGTTGCAAAAGATGATGACAAAGCTATACCTAACGATAAAAATTGGCTGTATAGGCACCCAAAAGAGGCACTAATTTTTAGTGAAACTGCAATGGTTTGGAATACTTTGAAAAAAGTCTATTCAGGCTCAAAATTTAATGAGCTACTTATTGGAAAAGCGAAACCTCCAGATGAAAATGAAGTTTTTGAAACTTTAGTATTTCTTTCTAAACGGATTGAATTAATTGATTGGAAGATAAATAAGTAGTTTTACTACATTTAATCTAATGGTCTATTGGTTCAACTAAAAAAAATATTTATAGGGACTCTTTCTATAGCAAAAAAAAATCATTTAAACAAAAAATAGCGCCACTTATCTTTAAGTGGCGCTATTTGGCTTTTTAGTCGGGGTGGCAGGATTCGAACCTGCGGCCTCCTGCTCCCAAAGCAGGCGCGATAACCGAGCTACGCTACACCCCGTAATTCTGGTGCAAAGATAGAATTATTTTTTATTTGAGCAAATCAAAAACATAAATAGGATAATATTATTTTAGCATAGGTAAAAATGATGTTTTTATGACCGTATTTTTTTATTAAAAAACTACATTTGCAACATCAAAAAATATAATAATCCTTACTATGTCCGATACAATCGAAAAAATTAAATGTCTTATTATAGGTTCTGGTCCAGCAGGTTATACTGCAGCTATTTACGCCGCCAGAGCTAATATGAATCCAGTTTTATATCAGGGAATCCAGCCTGGAGGCCAACTGACAACAACCAATGAAGTGGAAAATTTTCCTGGATATGTTGATGGAGTAACTGGTCCTGAAATGATGGTTCAGTTGCAATCACAAGCACAACGTTTTGGTACTGATGTACGTGACGGTTGGGCTACCAAAGTAGATTTTTCAGATGGTGTTCACAAAGTTTGGATCAATGAGACTAAGGAATTGCATTGTGAAACGGTAATTATCTCAACTGGAGCAACAGCTAAATATTTAGGTTTGCCTTCAGAACAACACTATTTGAAAATGGGTGGTGGAGTTTCTGCCTGTGCTGTCTGTGACGGATTTTTCTACAGAAATCAAGAAGTAGTAATCGTGGGAGCAGGAGATTCAGCCTGTGAAGAAGCACACTATTTGTCAAAACTTTGTAAAAAAGTGACAATGTTGGTGCGAAGTGAAAAATTCAGAGCTTCTAAAATCATGGAAGAACGCGTTCGCAAAACAGAGAACATTACTATATTAATGAATCACGATACTGTTGAAGTATTAGGAGACCAGCAAGTTGTTGAGGGTGTAAAAGCTTTGAATAAAACAACAGGGGATATTTTTGATATTCCAGCTACTGGATTCTTTGTCGCTATTGGTCATAAACCAAATACTGATATTTTCAAAGACTATATCACACTGGATGAAACAGGATACATTATCAACACTCCCGGAACTTCAAAAACAAATGTTGGAGGTGTTTTCGTAGCTGGTGATGCTGCAGATCATGTGTATCGTCAGGCAATCACTGCTGCCGGAACAGGTTGTATGGCTGCTCTGGATGCTGAAAGGTATTTGGCTTCTCAAGAATAATCAGATTCTAGAATTTCAAAATGAAAAAGTCAAGTCCCTGTGTAAAATCAGGGACTTTTTCTTTGGAATCATTTTGCCTATTTCAATTTCTTTATCAATTTGGCTTCATCGGAAAATTGTCGCATTTCTATTTTGGGTGCTCCTACAAGTTGAATTTCTGATTTACCAACGGCATCAATAATTACTGCTGTTACTGCATTTAAACTACAATTAGAATAACTTTCAGTGGTTACATCGGCATTTTTCAGGGTCAGTTTATTTGCTGTTAAATTTGAATTATTATCCAGTCGTATAATTGCATTTGTGGCGTCACCTTCTATAGTGGCATCTGATTTTTGGTACATATCGACTTTTAGATCAATAGTAGTAATTAATGCTTTTAAAGATGAATTTTTACTCAACTCCACAATGGTATTTTCTGATTTTAGATTTAATTCCGTTTTTGATTTGTCATCTGCCTGCAATATGAAATTCTTGGCGTTGATATTTAAATAAAGTTTAGAAAAATCAAGGGCTTTAAAGGTTAAATTGTCTAATTGAATTTCTTGTATAGCGTTTATACTGGATTCGTTTTTGGATGTTAGTAGGTTTAAATCTTTAGTATAGGTAACCCTAACAATTATTTTTTTGTAATTCACCGCTTCTTTAGTGGTGTATATACGTAGTATATTGTCTCTTAAGTCGAATGAAATGATAGCATGTAAATTGTCATCCGCCTCAATTTTAAGTTCGGTTTTTTCTCCTCTTTCCAAATGAACCTCGAGATTGTCTTCTATTTCAAGCGCTTCAAAATTACCAACTGCCCTTTGCTCAATGGTCACCGTTTTTGACCCTTTTATTTTATCTTTTTTCTGTGCCAATAGCAATGTGGTTGATAAAAGGAGTAGGAGTATGGTCGTATATTTTTTCATTTTGATTTTGATTAGCATGTATACAAATATAAAAAAAACACCCATGATTGTTGGATGTTTAATTTTAGAGCAAATTCTTTATTATTCCTGATGAACGCTTCCTCCTGAATTCTCTTCTTTTCGAATTGATTTTGGAACGGTATTGTAATTCACGCTTCCACCGCTAGATGCCTCAGCGTCTAGGTTTACGATGGGATGTACAGCAACAGAAGCACCGCTCGAAGCGCTGGCTTTGATTTCATTGGCCAATAGATTTTTAGCATCTATTGTACTTCCACTTGACGCTGCTGTTTCAAGTTTAAGTGCTTTTCCATTAATGAGAATTGTACTTCCGCTACTGGATTCACAATAAATGGCATCTGATTCAACATTTAAATCTATTGTAGCTGCGCTAGAGGCTTCCAGTCTGACATTATTCCCTTTTATTGCATTGTTACTTTTAATTGTAGCTGCACTTGAAGCTTCTAATTGATCAATAATGGGCATTTTTACAGTTACTTTCTTTGATTTGATATTGTTGAAAGAGTTGTAATCACAGGCAATGATAAGTTTGCCGTTTTCCACTTTTGTGGTGATTTCTTTTATCAAATTGTCATCAGCTTCAACAATGATTTCTGTTTTGTCCGATTGTTCAATAACAAGGTCTATGGCATTGCTGACTTTAACACTTTTAAAATCACCTTGTACAATTCTCTTTTCAGTTGTAACATGGCCGCTTCCTCGTATTGATTTCATGTTTACCATTTCATGGCAGGAGGCAAATAACAAGGCAGTCAAAGTGACGATAATAAATTTTGTGATCATTGTGATGATTTTTATCATGGCTATTTGGTTTTAATGATGATACCGTCTTTGTTTATTTTTAATTCTTGAATATTGTTTTTTGAATTAATTATAGTATCGTTTTTTACAGAAACACCATCTTCATTGATAGTAACAGATGTTTCCGTAGTTTCATTTTCCACATCATTGTATTCATTTTCATCAGCAGGGCAATTCAAACATTTTATTTGTGAGTTTTGCACTTTATAAATGTAGTTGTCTGAACTGAAATGCAAGTTGAAGAACGAATCATCTGAGTTGTCATAATCCTGAACGCTGCTATCGGGTTTCAATAAAGTTCCTTCTGGTAAATATAAGAATATTTCCACTTCCTGATCACGGAATTTATTACTCACTTCAGTCAATAAATAGTTGTCTAAAATCAATTTATTCCCTTCAATTTTGATAGCATATTTTATTTTTTCTGCTCTTTGTTTTGCATCCTGAAATGATTTTCCTCTCGCCATTTTCTCTACCTGAATGAAAGGTAATTTTTCATCAGTATGTAAAATCTGAAATCTTACGTTGTTGGAATAAATCAATTCGTTATTTGATGAATCCTGAACAAACTTGAAGTTTTCTCTGTTATCAATGTCTTTGGTATAGTAATCATTGTATCTGAATTTTACAAACAAAGTATCCGTTGGCAGTATATTAATAGTCTCTTTTTTCACTGTTTTTCCCTCGTAAGCTACTTCTGATGCTTGTTTTATTCCAATCGATATTAAGATCGCAATCGCAATGATCCATAGGGCTAATAATGTGTATTTAGCAATGTTTCCTATGGACTTCATGTTTGGAGACAATAATTTAAAACCTAAAAGCGTCAGGAAGAAGAACGGAATTCCGACAGCAAAGAACATTAACAATCCAAAAGACCATATTGGATAGTCAGTGAAGTTTCCAGCTTCAATAAAACTTTGCCATGGCACATCGATAAAATCAGAAGATCCTAAAGTGAAAACTGCTATCAATAAAGACACTAAAGTTCCTATTCCGGCGATAATCAAAAGTACACCCAGAAATTTGGCAAAGATTTTAAAAACGCTTATGATAAAATCACCAAAGGAGTTTCCTATTTTACTGGCGCCAGTTTTTATCTGATTGCCATATTTGTCGTAGTCAACGTTTTTTAGCTTTCCTGAAACGCTTTCAAACTCTTCTCTAACTTTTTTTTCGATATTTGAAATGTTAACCGGTTCACCAGTCATTTCCAGTTTTTCTGATGTTGTAACGGCTTCCGGCGTTACAACCCAAAGGATAATATAAGCAAGTATTCCAGTTCCAAATCCGGCAATAACTAGTAGTATAAGAACGATTCTGATCCAAACAGTATCGATTCCAAAATAGTAGCCCAGTCCTGAGGCAACACCGCCAATCATTCCTTTTTCTTTATCTCTGTACAGTTTTTTGGATCTTCTGGTTGAACTGTCGCTATAGGTTGGAGAAGTTTTTAATTCATCTTCAATGATGTAATCTTCAGGTTGTCCCATTACGGCAATCACTTCGTCCACATCTTGTAGTCCAACAACGTGTTTGTCACTTTTTTGTTTTTCGTTCAATAATTCTGAGACACGCATTTCGATATCTTTTATGATTTCATCATGACCTGATGAATTAGATAAAGAACGTTTTATAGCATCAAAGTATCGTGTTAATTTTTGGTATGCATCTTCATCTATATGAAAGAACATTCCGCCTAGGTTTATATTTACAGTTTTGTTCATGACTATTGTTTTTGGTTGGTTATAAGGTTTACGGCATCAGATAATTCAGTCCAAGTGCCACTAAGTTCATTTAAAAATGCTTGTCCTATTTCGGTTAGACCATAGTATTTTCTTGGTGGTCCTGATGTTGATTCTTCCCAACGGTAATTGAGCAATCCATCATTTTTTAATCGGGTGAGCAACGGGTAAATGGTTCCCTCCACGACTAACAATTTAGCGTTTTTTAAAGTGTCTAATATTTCCGATGTGTAGGCATCTTTTTCTTTCAGTACAGATAAGATGCAAAACTCGAGAACACCTTTACGCATCTGGGCTTTTGTGTTTTCAATGTTCATAATTTCTTTTTTTTGATTTGTGGTTGATTAAACTATTCATTTTTTGATTGATGATTGATGATTATTTTTTTGCTTATTTCTTTGGTCTATTTTCTTTTAATCAATTCTCTTTTTTTATTTAATAAAAGGAATTGTAATAGGGTAGCTGTACTTTTCTCCATTTGATGTTTTTATTGAAGCGTAGATAATCAAAAAGAATTCTGCTACTTTCAAAAGCCCAAAAATTAAAACGGCAACTAAGCCTACTGTTAACAGCCCTATATTTCCTTCGAAGCTAAAATTTCTTAAAACAATATCGTGATCATTTATTAGCGCATCAAAAGGAATATTCTTCAGGAAAGTAATTAGAAAGGTCGGGACAGCTATTATAATTAGTACTAAAGAATAGAGTAATAAGCTCAACTGGAAATTCAGTACTTGTTTTCCGTGGTAATCCACAAATTCCGATGTGTCTTTTTTTGAAGACCAAAATAATATTGGAAAAATATAATTTCCAAAAGGAATAAAGTATTGCGTTAATGAACTCAAATGAGTAAACGTAGCGGTGTTTTTTTCGGCAGTTGTTTCCATGATTAAAAGTATATAGTAATTTCTTATACAAATATATGGCTAAAAGACAGTATCTTGTTTCGCATAGTACCAAATATTAACAAAATATTAACAAAATATTTTTATATGTACGCATAGTATTTTTTTGTATTTTAGCAAAAAAACCAGCAATAATGAAACTTACCGTATCAAAACTTAATAAATTTTTGTTCTTCAAATTGCCATCGGCATTTATCTGTGGTGTACGTGTAAAAGAGATAGATGAGAACAAATGTGTAGTGTCTGTCAAGCACCGATGGATCAACCAAAATCCATTTAATTCGATGTATTTTGCTGTGCAGGCAATGGCCGCTGAGCTTTCTACAGGAGCTTTGGTTATGTATCAAATTCAAAAAAGCGGTAAAAAAATATCGATGTTAGTGGCAAACAATAAAGGGAATTTTACCAAGAAAGCGACTGGCCGAATAACATTTACGTGTAATGATGGCCATTTAATTGAAAAGGCAATTCAGGAAACTATCGCTAGTGGAGAGGGGCAGACTTTCTGGATGAAATCTATTGGTACAGACGAAAAAGGAATTCAGGTTTCTGAAATGGATTTTGAATGGAGTGTAAGAGCTAAGTAAGAACTCATAATTAGTTGTGGAACAAAAAAAAAACGCCAGGAGGCGTTTTTTTATGGGCAATCAAAAAGTTATACTTTAGTTAGCATTTTTTTCCAGTGGATGCATCACACTTTTTTCCTTCAGCTTTGCACTTTGCTTTGCATTTCTCTACATCTGCTGCGCTCATCGATTTTGATTTCGAATCTTTTTTAGCACAACAGGACTCTTTTTTAGCCTGTTCTTTCGCAACCGGTTTTGCTTCCTGAGCACTTGCACCAATTGTAAATAAAAGTATTGCTAAAAGGGTACCTATTTTTTTCATTTTTATAAAATTAAAATTAGTTGTTCAAATGTTAATCGGAATTAATTCCTCAAATATAGAAAGAATAATTAATATCAATTTGTTATTGATGGTTAATATTTACTTAATTATGGCAGTCTTAGTCCTGAGCACCAGCTTGTTTATTTGATGATTATTTTTTTGCTATAGTTTCCTTTTGAAGTTTTTATTTTTACAATATAAACTCCGGAACTGACGTTCTTAACCGGTATCTTAATTGTAGTTTGCTCCAGGTCTTCAACATCCCAATTTTCAATTGCCTGCCCAAGCAGATTAAAGAGTTGAACATCCTGCACTGTTACGTCAGGAATTTTGTTTTGGATAATTAAAACTTTATAATTATTGGAGTACAGAACCTCAAGTCCGTCATTCAAAATGTTCTCTTCCAGATCCAGTGATTTACTTGTAAATTGTAAAGAGAAACGTTTTTTGTATTCACCAGCGGCTAACGAAATTTTAAAATCACTATTCTTAATGTTATGATAGCTTGCCGTACTGTTGTCATGTAAATATACGGCAGTAGTCTCCGGGATGTTTTCAAGACTATCAATTTTAATAGTTACTACTCCTTCATTTGCGATAGCAAGTCCTATAGGGATTATTTGATCAGAATTAAAGTTTGGAAGCGCCTGAATCACGAACTCGCTATTGCTAAATTCCCAATACATATCATTTTCAGCTACATCAAACATTTGTGCATCATAACCAATGTCAAACTTATTGGTTGTGTTGCTGTCCGCTGTAACTAACAGTTGTCGGTGCATACCTGTAGTAGCGACAAAACCCAATCTGATTTTAGACCTGCTGTCTTTCGCAGCTGTTTTTATTTTTTTATTGCCACTTTTTTTAATAAACAATGAATTTGTAGCATCTTCTCTCATAAATATGCGTTGGCTGTTTTTAAAAATTAAGGTGCCACCGTCAACAGTTGTTGTTGTTCCGTCTATACTTGGGTCTAAAGCGGCATCCACAAAGAAACTTTGTGCCACCGGTATGTAGCGCCCTGGTATTTTATCGCCCTCTGCATGATCATTTAGATTTAAAGAGCTGTCATTGATTCCTTTAACGCCTCCCGCTAGGGTGTAAGTAGCGTAACCACCTTCATATTCAGCTAATAGATGATTATCTGACACACCAAAATGATCCCAGAAATAAAGAGCTCCATTAAATACGTTGACACCTGCTCTGCCTGCCAAATTATCATAAATGAATTCATCAGCATCAATTGCGGATGGATATGGATTTCCAACTAAGTAGGTTTGGTCTGTTAAGTCAAAAGGCAATGCAATAGTTCCGGAGTTAGGTTTTCCAATGAAAACATAGTTTTGCAGTAAATTGACATCCGCACTTCCACCACTTCCTTTCATGGTAAATCCTTCTCCTGTTTTTAAAAGTCCTGTACTGCCAAGATAGTTCCATTGATTGTAATCTTGCAATTCCGTATTTGAATCGGGTGTTGCAGAATTGTAGGACCATAGCCAACGGTTACTTGTTTTTATAGGTTTTACTAAACCACTGTCTGCATAAAATGCGCCGTCACCAAATGATATTGTACCTGGGAGAGCTGAATCTGTACCATCCCTTAAAACACCTGCAAGAGAGTAGGGTGTATTATTAATGACTCCTTGTATAGCACTTACCGGTGATGACCAATAGTTGTAATTGAAACTGTTTTGTTTACCTTGTTGGTCACGTTCAATATATCCTAAACTGGTCGCGTCAAAAATGCTTTCACTGAATTGAGTAGTAGTAAATATATTATCGACATCGTACGTGCCATGTCTTTTTTGCACCAATTGTGATTCTCCAACCAGATCAATAGTACCGTTCAATTTTAAATAAAGTGTAATCCACAAGCCCTGACCGGTATTGTTTTCCATAAGAGGGGTCGCTGCAGGATCTGCAATTGTTAATTTGCCTGCACTTGAAAGTAAACCTAATACAGTAATGTCTTTATCACCAGAATTGATGTTGTGTGCCGTTTGTACAATATTCCAATCTATAGGAGTTCCTAGATAACCAGTACTATTTGGATAGTCCCATACAGTATCGCCATATTTCCATGGAGTTGTTCCGGCTCCTCTATTCGTCCAATTACCATCTCGTATGGAGATATAAGGTAGAGGAGCAGTTTCTTCCTGGGAACTGGTAATGTTTCTTAATTTTCCATCAGCGCCTTTTCCGGCGAAAGGTTTAAGATAACCACAATCAATCAGGTTCATTCGGTAATACCCTAATAAATTGGCCCAAGTTAATGGTTTGTCATCGCTTCCATCTTTATTGGCGTCTGGCCCATTTATATCAATAGGTATTATTTCTCCTCTGACAGCTGTACCATTATTGATAATTTGCTGATTCATCATTTGGCGTATGTGATGAGGATCTAAACCTGTATTCCAGATTCTTAATTCATCCATCCATCCTGAAAAATGATGTACAGGTTTATTCGGAGGGTTTCCTGATTGGTCCATGGCACCTGCAATACATGTTGTTGAAGGATTGCCTATTGGTGCAGAACCAGAAGCATTTTCAACTTCAATTCCATCAACATATAATCTATAAAATCCTCCAGTACGGGTAACAGCAACATGGTACCATCTGCTTGTAGTTAATGGAAAAGGAGAAATTATTTTACTTCCATTATTCCAATTAAAGGATAGTGAGTTGCCTATAAGTCTTAAGTCATAACCATCTATAAGACTATTTGCATTTCGTTTAGATATAATTGTTTGTATGGTACTTACTGGGTTTGCTGGTTGTGGATCTGGTTTTATCCAAACCTCTATACCAAAATCACTGCCTAATCCATAACTAGATTTATTAAATTCTACATAATCATTAACGCCGTCAAAATCAATAACATTGCAGCTTGTTAATGTCACCAGAACATCACTGTAGCAACCAGAAGCAACCAGCGTCCATCTTAGAGTATAAACTCCTGCGTCACCTGAAAAGGACGAAGTCGGACTGACATCATTAGAAAAACTATAGGTTCCACATGTATTTGTGGTATTAAAAACAGTCCATTTTCCTGTTGCTCCTGTACCCGGATCATCGCTAAAATCATTAGGGACTAACGTTGGATAGGCGCCAAAAGTATAATTTTCATCGGCTGATTTAGTGTTGTCATACGCATTAAGATTAACCGTTCTTTCTCCACATTCTGCATTGGTATATCCTTGTGCCTGACCGGCGTAGGCATAATTTACTTTTACCGTTGCTATTGCTGTTCCGTCCGCGTCATATGCTCTACATCCGTTAATTAAGGATGTTGCTCCATATAAATGCACACCTGGTGCCGTAGGGACAAAAGTATACACAGCCTCTAATTTATTTCGGATGATATATTCCCCGGGTTCTCCAATTCCGTCCGTCCATTCTACATCATCAAAATAAGGTCGTACCGGAACGCTAATGTTGTCAATAGCCCAAGTACTTTCATCTGTGGTTCCAAAAAATGTCCACTTCACTCTTACGTTACTATTTCCAATATAATCCGATATATCAAACGAGGAGTTGTCGGTATTGAAATCAAAATAAGTTGTAGTTGAGTTGTTTGGTTTTGGTGCCTGATACGGGTAAGGTACTGGTGCCCAGGAATTGGCCTGAGGGCTGGTTCCAATTAAATTTTGCAAAACAATGGTGTTTTCTAAAGTCGTTCCATCCGCAGCAAATATTAATAACTCTAACTTAGCTGTATCTCCAGCATGTAGATTATAGGCCTGGTCAAACTCTACCGCAGCAGTTTGTAAACCTACAAGACTAAAGAGAGGAGTTTCTAAAGTTGTAGGTCCTACACCAAATTCCGCTATATAAGCTGCACTATTATAATTACCGTGCGCTATACCAAATTTAAGATCGTTTGAATCGTATTCAATTTTATACAATGTCCCAACTGGGTGATTATTTGTTCCTGACCAGTTGTTGAATTTGGTGTTATTACCTGAGGCTGTCCATTGGGCACCAGCAACCTGATCGTCTATTCTCCATTGTGTAGGATCCCATTTGTCGGGGAATTGTCCAGTATCAAAATCTCCGCCGTCTCCCACATTTATTGTGGAAGAATAGCCACTACGAGCCACTAAAGAGACCGAATCATTCAGACATATGTTGAAATCTGATTGATCTAAAATCGGTGGAACATCAGGAGGAATGGCATGTACGTTTACCATATTTGAATATGCCGTACAGTTTCCTACTTGTATTAGCACTCTAAATAATGTGGACTTAGTATTGTCGAAATTAAAAATGATGTCATAGGCATTACTAGTATTACTAATAATACTCCATGCTGTATCTCCAGCTTCAAATTGTTCCCAACGAACTATAGTTCCGACCTGACCTGATAAATTCATTGTTATAGGGTTTATGTCATCAGGACAAGAGTTGATGGCTATATTGTCACTAGGGGTTGCTGCAGGAGTTAAACCAGTAACAGAACCTACTAAAGTACCTCCGGAAATTGATGGTGCTGTTAGCGTTACAAGTTGTGGTTGAGTTGTTGTGTTTCCGTTACCGTCATTGTATGTCCAGGTTACAGTAGTTGTTCCTTGCGTTGTAATTGGGAATGGCGTTGATGTTGTACCAGAAATTGTTCCTTTACAAGAATCATATGCGGTTGGAGCGGTAATACTTGCTATCGCACAACCTGAAATATTTAACGCTGGTATAGTTGATACGTTAGCTGATGGCGCTTCAGTGTCATCAACAATTACATTTTGAGTTGCTGAGATTAAAATGCCATTACCAAAATCAAAAGACCAATCAACAGTATGTGGGCCTTGTATATCGTAAAACAATGGATCTCCCGTTGCTCCTGTTACTGTGACTCCACAGTTATCCGTTGCTGAAGGTATCGGTACTATAACTGAACATTGTCCTGTCAAATTAGCTAAAGTTACTACGGGTTTTGGATTCACCGTTACATCCACGGTAAACGTCGCACCTGAACAGTTGTTGGCAATTGGTGTAATGGTGTATCTAATTACCCCTGCTGTTGTACCTGAGTTGGTTAATGTTTGTGCAATTGAATTTCCACAAGCAGCTGAACAAGTACTTTGACCTGTGATAGTTCCTCCAGTCGGTATTGTCACATTCGCAACAGTCCAAATAAATGATGTGTTACTTACCGTTGAGTTTAGTGTTATATTAGTAGTTTTTGCACTACAAATTGTTTGTGCCGAAGCTGAGCCTATAGGTAGTGGATTAACAATAATAGTATAGGTTGCAGTTGCAGTTATAGCGGGTGTACATGCAATTGTACTGGTCACTGTCATTGTTAATGTTACGGTAGTTCCAGAATCGGCTGGCGCAGCTGTATAAGTTGGTGTCAAGCCTGTACCACCGGCAGTAATAGAACCCGCTCCATTTTCAGACCAAGAAATGGTTCCGTTTGTTGCGCTCGCTCCACTTACAATAGCAGTTGAGTTAGGACAAATGGTTTTACTTCCTCCTGCCGTTGCAATTGGTAATGGGTTAACGATAACAGTATATATCGCTGTTGCTGTTTGAGGAGTACACACATTGTTGCTGGTCACTGTCATTGTTAAGGTTACTGTAGTTCCAGCATCGGCTGTCGCGGCTGTATAAGTTGGAGTCAAGGTTGTTGCACCGGCAGTAATAGAACCTGCTCCATTTTCTGTCCATAAGATTGTTCCGTTTGTTGCGCTTGCTCCACTTACTGTTGCTGTTGTGTTGGAACAAATGATTCTACTTCCCCCTGCAGTGGCTGTTGGTAATGGGTTGACTATAATTGCATAGGTTGCGGTCGCAGTTACAGAGGGTGTACATGCAATTGTACTGGTCACGGTCATTGTTAAAGTAACCGTATTTCCTGCATCTGCTGCTGTTGGAGTGTAAGTTGGCGTTAAGGTTGTTGCTCCAGCACTAATAGAACCCGCTCCGTTTTCTGTCCAAGAAATTGTTCCGTTTGTTGAATTAGCTCCACTTACAGTTGCAGTTGCATTGGAACAAATGGTTTGACTTCCTCCTGCACTGGCTGTTGGCAATGGGTTGACAATAATAGTATACGTTGCCGTTGCGGTTATCGCAGGTGTACATGGAATTGTACTGGTCACCGTCATTGTTAAGGTTACTGTATTTCCTGCATCCGCTGCAGTTGGCGTATAAGTTGGTGTCAAACCTGTGCCGCCAGCAGTAATAGAGCCTGCTCCATTTTCAGACCAGGAAATAATTCCGTTTGTTGCGCTTGCTCCACTTACGTTAGCAGTCGTATTGGAACAAATGGTTCTACTTCCCCCTGCAGTGGCAGTTGGTAATGGAGTAACAATAACACTGTATGTCGCTATTCTTGTTTGGGGAGCACATGCATTGTTACTGGTCACAGTCATCGTCAAAGTAACAGTAGTTCCAGCATCCGCTGCTGTTGGAGTATAAACAGGCGTTAAGGTTGTTGCACCGGCAGTTATTGAACCTGCTCCGTTTTCCGTCCATAAGATTGTTCCATTTGTCGAACTAGCTCCACTTACTGTTGCTGTTGCGTTGGAACAAATGGTTTGAGTTCCTCCGGCAGTGGCCGTTGGCAAGGGGTTGACTATAATCGTATATGTTGCAGTTGCAGTTATAGGGGTTGTACATGCAATTGTACTGGTTACTGTCATCGTTAGAGTAACAGTATTTCCAGCATCACCTAGAGCAGTTGTATAAGTTGGTGTCAAGCCTGTGCCGCCGGCAGTTATTGAACCTGCTCCGTTTTCTGTCCAAGAAATTGTTCCGTTTGTTGAACTAGCTCCACTAACGGTAGCTGTTGCGTTAGAACAAATGGTTTGACTTCCTCCTGCAGTGGCGGTTGGTAAAGGGTTGACAATAACGCTGTACGATGCCGTTGCTGTTTGAGGAGAACACGCATTGTTGCTGGTTACTGTCATTGTCAAGGTTACAGTTGTTCCAGCATCCGCTGCAGTTGGGGTATAAGTTGGTGTCAAGGTTGTACCACCAGCAGTAATAGAACCCGCTCCATTTTCAGACCAGGAAATGATTCCGTTTGTGAAGCTTGCTCCACTTACAGTAGCAGTCGTATTGGAACAAATAGTTCTACTTCCCCCTGCGGTAGCAGTTGGTAGCGGGTTGACTATAATAGTGTAAGTTGCTGTTCTTGTTTGGGGAGCACATGCATTGTTGCTGGTCACAGTCATCGTCAAAGTAACGGTAGATCCAGCATCCGCTACTGTCGGAGTATATACTGGAGTTAAGGTTGTTGCACCGGCAGTTATTGAACCTGCTCCGTTTTCTGTCCATAAGATTGTTCCATTTGTTGAACTAGCTCCACTTACTGTTGCTGTTGCGTTGGAACAAATGGTTTGAGTTCCTCCGGCAGTGGCCGTTGGCAAGGGGTTGACTATAATCGTATATGTTGCAGTTGCAGTTATAGGGGTTGTACATGCAATTGTACTGGTTACTGTCATTGTTAAAGTAACAGTATTTCCAGCATCGGCTGCCGCGGCCGTATAAGTAGGGGTCAGGCCTGTGCCACCGGCAGTTATTGATCCTGCTCCGTTTTCTATCCAAGAAATTGTTCCGTTTGTTGAACTAGCTCCACTTACTGTTGCTGTTGCGTTGGAACAAATGGTTTGACTTCCTCCTGCAGTAGCGGTAGGTAATGGGTTGACAATAACGCTGTACAATGCCGTTGCTGTTTGGGGAGTACACGCATTGTTGCTGGTTACCGTCATTGTCAAGGTTACGGTTGTTCCAGCATCAGCTGCAGTTGGGGTATAAGTTGGTGTCAAAGTTGTACCACCAGCAGTAATAGAACCCGCTCCATTTTCAGACCAGGAAATGATTCCGTTTGTGAAGCTTGCTCCACTTACAGTAGCAGTCGTATTGGAACAAATAGTTCTACTTCCCCCTGCCGTCGCAGTTGGTAGCGGGTTGACAATAACAGTATAAGTTGCACTTGCAGTTGAAGCAGGCGTACATGCGATTGTACTGGTTACGGTCATTGTTAAAGTAACAGTAGTTCCAGCATCCGCTGCAGCTGGGCTATAAGTTGGCGTCAAAGTTGTACCACCAGCAGTTATAGATCCAGCTCCATTTTCAGACCAGGAAATAATTCCGTTTGTTGAACTAGCTCCACTTACTGTTGCTGTTGCGTTGGAACAAATGGTTTGAGTTCCTCCGGCAGTGGCCGTTGGCAAGGGGTTAACTATAATCGTATATGTTGCCGTTGCCGTTTGAGGAGCACAGGCATTGTTACTGGTTACCGTCATTGTCAAAGTAACAGTAGTTCCAGCGTCAAGTGCAGCAGCTGTGTAAGTTGGCGTCAAGGTTGTGCCACCAGCAGTAATAGAACCCGCTCCATTTTCAGACCAAGAAATGGTTCCGTTTGTGAAGCTTGCTCCACTTACAGTAGCAGTTGCATTGGAGCAAATGGTTTGATTTCCTCCTGCAGTGGCCGTTGGTAATGGGTTGACGATAATCGCTAAAGATGCACAAGTTGTGGTATTGCAAGTTCCATTATATCGTACAAAATAAGTAGTGCTGCTAGCAGGAGAAACAGTGATACTATTCCCTGTGCCTGCGGCTGTTCCGCCACAAGACCCGGTAAACCATTGCGCAGTAGCACCGGTTCCTGCAGTACCGCCATTCAAAGTGAGAGTAGTGGAGCCACCAGCACAAATTGTGGTTGTGCCTGTGATGCCAGTTGGAGCAACTGAAAGGGTATTAATTGTGATGGCATAATTAGCAGAAACAGTTCCGTTACCACAGGCGTTAACTCCATAAACAGTAAGGTTTCCTGAAGTTGCATTGGCAGCGAATGATATGGAAACGCTATTTGTTGAACCCGTAATTGTAGCACCTGTACCAGAATAGGCCCAAGAGTAGCTAGTTGCATTTGCAATGGCACCAACGGAATAGGCTACAGAAGCCTGAGCCTGACATACTGTTGACGTGCCTGTTATTGTACCGGCAGCAGCGGGTAATGGGTTGACAGTAATGGCATAATTAGCAGAAACAATTCCGTTACCGCAAGCGTTAACTCCATAAACGGTAAGATTTCCTGAAGTTGCATTGGCAGCGAATGCTATTGAAATACTATTTGTTGAACCCGTAATTGTAGCACCTGTACCAGAATAGGCCCAAGAGTAGCTAGTTGCATTTGCAATGGCACCAACGGAATAGGCTACAGAAGCCTGAGCCTGGCATACTGTTGATGTCCCTGTAATAGTACCGGCAGCAGCGGGTAATGGATTGACAGTAATGGCATAATTAGCAGAAACAGTTCCGTTACCACAAGCGTTAACTCCATAAACAGTAAGATTTCCTGAAGTTGCATTGGCAGCGAATGATATGGAAACGCTATTTGTTGAACCCGTAATTGTAGCACCTGTACCAGAATAGGCCCAAGAGTAGCTAGTTGCATTTGCAATAGCACCAATGGAATAGGCGACAGAAGCCTGAGCCTGACATACTGTTGACGTGCCTGTTATTGTTCCGGCAGCAGCGGGTAATGGATTGACAGTAATGGCATAATTAGCAGAAACAGTTCCGTTACCACAGGCGTTAACTCCATAAACGGTAAGATTTCCTGAAGTTGCATTGGCAGCGAATGCTATGGAAACGCTATTTGTTGAACCCGTGATTGTAGCACCTGTACCAGAATAGGCCCAAGAGTAGCTAGTTGCATTTGCAATAGCACCAATGGAATAGGCAACAGAAGCCTGAGCCTGGCATACTGTTGATGTGCCTGTTATTGTACCGGCAGCAGCGGGTAATGGGTTGACAGTAATGGCATAATTAGCAGAAACAGTTCCGTTACCACAGGCGTTAACTCCATAAACGGTAAGGTTTCCTGAAGTTGCATTGGCAGCGAATGATATGGAAATACTATTTGTTGAACCCGTAATTGTAGCACCTGTACCAGAATAGGCCCAAGAGTAGCTAGTTGCATTTGCAATGGCACCAACGGAATAGGCTACAGAAGCCTGAGCCTGGCATACTGTTGATGTCCCTGTTATTGTACCGGCAGCAGCGGGTAATGGGTTGACAGTAATGGAATAATTCGCAGAAACAGTTCCGTTACCACAGGCGTTAACTCCATAAACGGTAAGGTTTCCTGAAGTTGCATTGGCAGCGAATGATATGGAAACGCTATTTGTTGAACCCGTAATTGTAGCACCTGTACCAGAATAGGCCCAAGAGGAGCTAGTTGCATTTGCAATGGCACCAACGGAATAGGCTACAGAAGCCTGAGCCTGACATACTGTTGATGTCCCTGTTATTGTACCGGCAGCAGCGGGTAATGGGTTGACAGTAATGGCATAATTAGCAGAAACAATTCCGTTACCACAAGCGTTAACTCCATAAACGGTAAGGTCTCCTGAAGTTGCATTGGCAGCGAATGATATGGAAACGCTATTTGTTGAACCCGTAATTGTAGCACCTGTACCAGAATAGGCCCAAGAGTAGCTAGTTGCATTTGCAATGGCACCAACGGAATAGGCTACAGAAGCCTGAGCCTGGCATACTGTTGATGTCCCTGTAATAGTACCGGCAGCAGCGGGTAATGGGTTGACAGTTATGGCATAATTAGCAGAAACAATTCCGTTACCACAGGCATTAACTCCATAAACGGTAAGGTCTCCTGAAGTTGCATTGGCAGCGAATGTTATGGAGACGCTATTTGTTGAACCCGTTATCGTAGCACCTGTGCCGGAATAGGCCCAAGAGTAGCTAGTTGCATTTGCAATAGCACCAATGGAATAGGCGACAGAAGCCTGAGCCTGGCATACTGTTGATGTCCCTGTTATTGTACCGGCAGCAACAGGTAGTGGGTTGACAGTTATGGCATAATTAGCAGAAACAATTCCGTTACCACAGGCATTAACTCCATAAACGGTAAGGTCTCCTGAAGTTGCATTGGCAGCGAATGTTATGGATACGCTATCTGTTGAACCTGTGATTGTAGCACCTGTACCGGAATAGGCCCAAAAGTAGCTAGTTGCATTTGCAATAGCACCAACGGAATAGGCTACAGAAGTCTGAGCCTGGCATACTGTGGAGGTGCCTGTTATAGTACCGGCAGCAACAGGTAGTGGGTTGACAGTTATGGCATAATTAGCAGAAACAATTCCGTTACCACAGGCATTAACTCCATAAACGGTAAGGTCTCCTGAAGTTGCATTGGCAGCGAATGTTATGGATACGCTATCTGTTGAACCTGTGATTGTAGCACCTGTACCGGAATAGGCCCAAAAGTAGCTAGTTGCATTTGCAATAGCACCAACGGAATAGGCTACAGAAG